>DASWQQ010000050.1:0-10008 GCA_036403615.1 Candidatus Dormiibacterota bacterium
CGGGGTGCCAGTGATGACGACCATAGTGCTCGAGTCTTTCCAGGCCGAGCTTCCGGGACACCTTCCGGTCGCCGCCGCAACTGCCCTGACGAAGGGTGGTCAGAACCTCGGCGAGGGTCTGGTCTCCGGGCTCGGCCAGAGCGCCCTGGCGCACGTGCCTGGACTGTCTTCGCAGTCGATCCCGGCGGTGATCCATGCAATCCGCTTGAGCCTGGCCACCGGCGTGCAGCGTGCCTTCCTGCTCTCCGCGTCACTGGCTGCCCTCGGCCTGATCGTCACCTTCTTTCTGCCGGAGATCCCCCTGCGCCAGACGGTCCACGACGACTCCGGGCGGCCGGCAAAACCACCCGGCGCCTGAGGCTCACTGCGCTTCGGGAACGACGCGGACCGGTGACACGGGCGGCCCTGGCTCGCGGACTGCGACGGCAAGCACGATAACCAGCGCGGCAGAAATACCCGCCGAGACCAGCAGGGCCGTTCGAATGCCGGCTGCCGCGGCCACCAGCCCGCCGACCAGGGGGCCAAGTCCGAAGCCGACCGAGATGCCACTGGAGGCAAAGCCGAAGACGGTTGCCTGGACCACACGCGGCGATTCGAGGCCGGTCATGGCGCCGAACGCCGGGATCAACACTCCTGACATGAAGCTGGCGAGGACAAAGAAGCCAATCAGTAGGGCCTCGGTCCCGGCCAGCGAGATGGCCACGATGGCCAGCGTGGCTACTACGGCGGCGGCCAGCGTCACCACCCGGTAGCTGCTGCGCCGCACGGCGCGCGAATACGACACACCGGCGACCGCGGTTGCGATCCCGGCGCCGGCGAAGGTGAGTCCGGTGAGACCCGATGCACCGCCCGGATTGAGCTGCAACAGGCGCAGCACCACCAGCTGCTGGGATGCGGCGTAAGTCGTCTGTAGCAGCGCCTGGGCGCCGACCAGCGCCGCAATCGCTCGGACGGTCCCCGGCCTGGACTGGTTGAGGGTCTGGAGCAGCGGCGGAGCCTGGGCGCGCGACATCCGCAGCGGGCTCTCCCGAACGAGCAGCAGGACAGGGACCGTGGCTAGCAGTAGCATCGCCCCGCCGGCAAAGAAGATGGCGCGCAATCCTATCGCGCCGGCAGCCAGGCTACCTATGGCCGGTCCGCTGGCGTTACCGAGCGAGATGGCGGAGTTCAGGATGCCCAGCGACCAGGCCATGTGGGCCGGCGGAGTGCCGGTCGCAACCAGCGCGGTGGCAGCTGCCACGGTGCCCGAGCTGGCGCCCTGTAGTCCGCGAAGCAGGGTCAACTGCAGCGCGGACTGCGAGAGACCCATCAAACCGACAGAGACCGCCCCGCCAACCATGGCGCGGACGAGCATTGGCTTGCGCCCGTAACGATCTGCCAGCCTGCCCCAGATCGGTGCGGTGAGCGCCAGCGAGAAGCCGGTCACCCCGGCCGAGATCCCGGTCCAGAAGGAGAGCTCGGAACCATTGGGAATGTGGAGCTCTCGATGGAGGAAGAGCGGCAGGAAGGGAAACGCGAAGGAGAAACCCAGGATGGCGGTGAACTCCGCCAGCCAGAGGGCGGCCAGGTTCCGACGCCAGTTCAATGGCATCCCTAAAGGATGCCTTAGAGCTGTCGATTTGGGGCTGTAGCCGTTCGTCGTATTGGTTAGCGGGCCCAAAGGGTCCATAAATCAAGGAGGAGAACATGGCGAAATACGTGCTCGTGTACTACGGCGGAAGTTCGGGACAGACGGAGAAGGATCGAGCCGACCAGATGCAGCAGTGGGGTGCCTGGTTCGGCAAGCTGGACAAGGCCCTCGCCGATGGTGGGAACCCATTCTCGGGGAAGGTCAAGACAGTCGCCCCGAGCGGGGGCGCCAAGGACGGCGCGATCGGCCAGCCGCAGGCAACCGGCTACAGCATTCTCGAAGCCAGCTCTATCGACCAGGCCACCGAGTTCGCCAAGGGCTGCCCGGTGCTCAAGACCGGCGGCCAGATCTCGGTCTACGAGACCTTCAACGCGATGTAGGCAGCTCCGCTAGGCTGCTGAAAGCATGCCCGCCGGTCTGACAGTTCTCAGCCGGCGGGCTCTCAACCGGGCGCTGCTGCAGCGCCAACATCTATTGGTCCGGCGCCGGGCCTCGGCACTCGAGGAGATCGAGCACCTGGTGGGGATGCAGGCCCAGGTTCCCAGCTCTCCTTACGTCGGACTCTGGTCACGCCTTGAAGGTTTCCGAGCCGAAGACCTCTCCGACCTGATCATGGAACGACGCGCGGTCCGACTCGGCCTGCAGCGAAACACCGTCCACCTCGTCAGCTCCGAAGATTGTCTTCGGTTGAGGCCGCTGGTCCAGCCGCTCTTCACGCGCTCGTTCGCTACCTCGACCTTCGGACGAAATCTCGCCGGGCTCGACCCGCAGAAGGTACTCGAGGTGGCATCCAAGCTACTCAGTAGCGAGCCGCTGACGCTGGCAAAGCTGGGTGAGCAATTGCAACGGCGCTGGCCTGACCACGACGCGGCCTCCCTCGGTTACGTGGTCCGCTTCCTGGCGCCGGTCGTCCAGGTCCCTCCCCGCGGTCTCTGGAGACGATCCGGGTTGCCGAAGCTGGCGCTGGCGGAAGACTGGATTGGCCGGAAAATGGCGACCAGGCCTTCCCTGGAGAAAATGGTCCTCCGATACCTGGCCGCGTTTGGTCCGGCGACCCCCGCCGACGCCACGGCATGGTCTGGCGTCTCCGGAATGCGCGAGGTTTTCGAGCGACTGCGCCCACGACTGCGCATCTTCAGGGACGAGCGCGGTCGGGAGTTGTTCGATATTCCTGATGGACCTCTCCCCGATCCCGATACATACGCCCCGCCGCGGTTCCTCCCCGAGTACGACAACCTCTTGCTTGGACATGAGGATCGAACCCGTGTGATCGCCTTCGAGCACCGCTATGTCATTTCCAGCGGCACCTTCCTGCTGGACGGCTTTGTGGCCGGCACCTGGAAACAGGAGCGCAACGGTACCCGTGGCGCTCTATCGATCAATCCCTTCAAGCCGCTGCGGAAAACGATTAGGAACGAACTGGAGGCCGAGGCTGAACGCCTCGTCGCCTTCAACCGCTAACGCTTCTTCTTCGGCTCAGCGAGCAGTTCCCGGCGCGCGGCCTCAAGCTCCTTACGGACCGGTGGAGCCACGGTTGGATAGCGCGGGTCGAGCTCGATCAGGGTGTTGACGATCACAGCGGCGGCCGCAATACGCTCGAACCACTTGTGGTCGCCAGGGATTATGTACCAGGGCGCCCACTCGGTGCTGGTCGCGCTCAGCATCTCGCTGTAGGCCTGCTGGTACTGGTCCCAGTGCGCGCGCTCGCGGACATCGGCGGCCTGGAACTTCCAGTTCTTTTCGGGCTGATCGATGCGGGCGAGGAACCGCTCGCGCTGCTCCTTCCAGGACACGTTCAAAAAGAGCTTCACGATATGAGTGCCGTTGTCGACCAGGTAACGCTCCCAATCGTTGATTTCGCGCAAGCGCCGCTTCCAGAAATCTCGACCCGGACTGGCATTCAAATGCTCCGCCTTGAGCATCTCGGGATGAACTCGCACCACCAGGACTTCCTCATAGTGCGAGCGGTTGAAGATGCCAATCTTGCCCCGCGGCGGTAGCCGGCGCACCGATCGCCAGAGATAATCGTGGCTCAACTCCTCGGAGGAGGGCGCCCTGAAGGAGCTGACCTGGACGCCCTGTGGGTTGATGCCGCTCATGACGTGCTTGATCGTGCTGTCCTTCCCCGAGGCATCCATACCCTGGAGGATGATCAGCAGAGCACGAGCCTCCTCGGCCTGCAGGCGGTCCTGGTACTCGGAGAGGAGCTCGACGCCCTCCCGGAGGGCTTGCGTCGCCCGTTTGCCTGTCTCCTTACCCAGCGAGTCGGTGCGCCCGGGATCGTAGTCTTCGGGTAGCCTGACGCGGCTGCCCGGTTTGACGCGTAATGTTTCGCTCAGTTCCTTGAAGCGCTTGCGTCCCAGCCCTGCCATGGGTGGGTCCATGATCGCACCTGGCTGCGTGCCCAGGCGGCTGATTCGCTATAAGTAGAGACGGAATTATGCCGAAGGCGAAGCAGTTGACCGTTCATGTCGAAAATCGGCCCGGAGTGCTGGGCGAAGTAGGCTCCGCGCTGGGCGCCAAAAAGGTGAACATCGCCGCGTTCATGGCGACAATCACCGACAATCGTGGCACTATCCGGATGGTCGTGGATAAGCCTGCAACCGCGAAGAAGGTCTTTGCGCAGCATCGCTGGGAAACGAGCGAAGAAGAGGTACTGGTCGTCGCCATTCCAGACAAACCCGGAAGTCTGGGCAGGATCGCGCACAAACTGCGTGAGGCCAGTGTCAATATCGAATATGCCTACGCTGGGCTGGGGCCCACCGGCAGGCAGGTAAAGGCCTATTTCGGTGTGTCAGATCTGAAAGTCGCCTTGATTGCCGTCCGCTAAATGCGGAGCCCGTCATGCAACCCTCCGACTGAGACCGAGGGGAGGCCTGCCTTTCACGCCAGAGACTGCCGGCTCGATCCAGGCACGCAAGAGCATAAAGCGCACCGCTGTCGCGAGCAGGTTGGCTATGACGAGCACGGTCAACTCGGTACGCGGGCTCGCAGCCGGATCTAGAAGATGAAGTGCCGCGATGGCGGCCGTCGTCAGTGCAAGGGCGATTCCGAAAGCGGTGAGCCCGCCCAGGTGATCGCGCGCCGCGGCCCCGTTGCCAGTGGCGGCGAAAGTGAAGTGGCGGTTGGCGGCCGTGTTACCGAGCGAAGTAAGCAGCAGGCTGACGGCGTTCGCGATGGTGGCCGGGAGCAGCATGCGCAGACCGCCGAAGCAGAGGATGTACGCAATCGTGCTCAGCAGGCCGACCAGCGCGAAGCTGCGCACGGCGCTGGAAAGGCGCCAAACCCCGCGCAGCTCTTCCAGCGCAGTCGGAACGATATCGACACGGCTGTCTGGATCTTCGATCCAGTCGACCGGTACTTCATGGATGCGCAGCCCGGCACGCTGCGCCTGCACAAGCAGTTCGGTATCGAAGAACCAATCCTGGTCCTCGACATTCTGGAGCAGGCGTCGCGCTGTTTCCGCGCGCATCGCCTTGAAGCCACATTGGGCATCCGTTACCTTCACACCGAGGACCGCGTGTACCAGCAGGTTGTAGGAGCGGGAGATCAACTCACGGTTCCGGCTGCGGACCACACGCGCACCTCGGGCAAGTCGGCTGCCGATCGCGATGTCGCTGTGGCTGGACAGAAGCGGTGCGACCAGCGGCAGCAACGCGTCGAGGTCAGTTGAGAGATCGACGTCCATGTAAGCGACGACCTCGGCATCACTGGATAGCCAGGCATGCCGAACGGCCCTGCCCCTTCCCTTCTGATTCAAGCGCTGCGCGCGGATGCCGGGCACATTAAGGGCCAGACGCTGGGCTGTCGGCCAGGTGGCGTCGGTGCTGGCGTTGTCGACGATCGTGATCCGGGCCGGAAAGGGGAAGCGCTGGTCGAGGAAACGGCGCAGCCTCAGAACGTTACGTTCGAGGTCGCCTTCCTCGTTGTAGACGGGGATTGCGATGTCGAGCATGGATCGATGTTGAGGCCGTAATCCTGTCGTTTTCGTGACTGGAGCTTAAGAAGTTGGTAAGGCCATCCAGCCGAGGACCTGGTCGGCAAAGGCCTCCGGCTGCTCGACGCAGGCGATATGCGGCGCACCGGCCAGAACGACCGACCTCGCTCCCGGAATCCGGTCGGCCATCTGCTGCGCCTGAGCCGGCGGTGTCACCACGTCGGCAGATCCCGCCAGTACGAGGGTCGGTGCCTTGATCTTTGGCAGGTCATCACGCTGATCCATTGCGGCGATGGCATCGCAGGTGGCAGCGTAGCCTTCGACGTTTACCGCCAGCAGGGCGGCACGGAGCGGCGCGATTGCGCTGCTGTGACCGGCGAGAAACCCGGGCGTGAACCAGCGGCTGATCGCCAGATCCACGATGGGCGCCATGCCCCCCGCACGCACCGCCGCGGCACGGGTCGTGAAATCCTCGGGCTTGAGCATCCGTTCCGCCGTGCAGCAGAGAACCAGGCGATCGAGGCGATCGGGAGCGTGAGCGCCGAGCCACTGGCCGACCATCCCGCCGAGCGAGAGGCCGCAGAAGGAGACGCGCTCGACCTGCAGTCGGTCGAGAAGCTGTACGAAGTCTCGGCCAAAGTCCGCGATCTCATACGGCCCGGCAGGCGCCGGCGAAGCGCCGTGGCCGCGATGGTCGTAACGAAGCACGCGGAATCGCTTGACGAGTTGCGGCAGCACGGGGTCCCACATGACGGTTGAGAGCCCGAGCGAATGCGAGAGCACAAACACCGGTGCATCGGACGGACCATCGAACCGGTAAAAAAGGTCAGCTGGCGCTGGCGTCATTGGCATACTCCTTGCGAAGCGCATCCCTGGCGATGCGGTGGGTAGCGGTCATCGGCAGCGAGTCGCGGAAATAGATGCGGCTCGGGACCTTGAAAGGCGCCAGCCGGGTCGCCGCCCACTCCTTCAATCTACTTTCGTCGGCGACCTGGCCATGCTCGAGCACCACGGCAGCCACGACCTCATCCTCCTGCATCCCAGTTGGAATGCCGAAGACCGCGGCGGCCGCTACTGCCGGGTGGGCGCGCAGCGCATCCTCGACCTCGCCGGGTGCGATGTTCTCGCCTCGGTGCCGGATCATCTCCTTGTAGCGCCCGCTGAGAAAGACGTCGCCGTCCTCATCCCGATACCCGGCGTCCCCCGTATGCAACCAACCGTCTTTAATGGTCGCCGCCGTGATCTCCGGGGCATTCCAGTAACCAGGCGTCATCACGGGGTTGCTGAAGCAGAGCTCACCCACCTCCCCCACTCCTGCCTCGCCGCCTGCGGGCCGGATGATGCGCAACTGATTCTCGAAGGCTCCGGAGGCGGGCTGCCGGGGGCGCCCGATGCTGTTTGCCTTTATCCTGGATGTTGGGCTCTCGGCGCAGCCGAAAGGGTTCTCACTCATCCCGTAGCCCGTCAGGATGCGAACCTTGAAGCGACGCTCCAGCTCATCGCGCTGTTTAGGAGCAGGACCCGGTGCGGCGTAGATCGTCCGCAGAGACGACTCGGTCCAGCTGCTCTCCGGCTGACTGGCGAGGAACTCCACCATCGCCCCGACAACGTTCACCTCGGTCACCTGAAGCCGTCCGGCATCCTGCCAGAAGCTTGAGGCGTGAAAGCGTGGCGTCAAGGCAAGGGCATATCCATGTGCCAGAGCCGACATCAGCGAGTAGGCCTGGGCATTGATGTGAAAAAGGGGCAGGCAGGCCCAGAACCGCTGCGGCTCGGCAAGACCCATCCAACCGGGAAAGGAACGGCCACTCTCGGTGTAGGCCGCGTGGCGCACCATGACACCCTTTGGCCGGCTCGTAGTGCCCGAGGTGTACACGATGGCAGCAACCTGGAGGGGATCGATCTTCGGCGGCGATGCTTCCGTGTCAATGCTTTCCTGATCGAGCTTCTTTAGCTCGTCGCCAATGAGCGTGATCGATGGCTGCAGGTCCTGACGCAAGTAGGCCAGCTCTGCTTCGGTCAGCTGCGGATTGACCGCGGCTGGGATGCCGCCAGCCCAGATCGCTCCCAGCCAGGCATGCACTAACGGCAGTGAGTTAACACCCGCCATCAGCGTCCGGTCGCGTGGCTTCAGCCCTCGCCGACGGAGTCCCTCAGCTGCGCTGCGGCTCGCCCGCACGAGCTCACGAAAAGATTCAGTTCGGTCGAAGGTAACGATCGCGGGTGCTTCGCCAAAATGGGAAGCCGCTTCGAGGAGCAGTTCCGGAATAGTCTGGAACTTCACGTTGCTGCGAACATAACTGTTTTGGTTTTCCCGCCGTTGGACCAGACTGTGAAGCCATTTGCCCTGGCCACCCTGTTACTGCTGGCAGGCTGCAGCACTGGAACGGCCCAGACCAATCCTTCGTCCAGCCCGCACGTGTCTCCCGCTGGAAGGGTGACCGAAGCGCCGATTTCCACCGCCTGCCCTCCGGTTGGGAAGGCCCGTGCCGCCGTCCTGACTCCGATGCTGCTCGGCACCAACCCGGCCGTCGTCTACTCGGAGCAACCCCCTGCAAACGGCGGACCCGTGAGCAGCACACTGATCAGCTACGAGGTGACAACGAAAGCCAGGGTCAACATTCTGAGTGCGGTAATCGACGAGGCGGTTGTCTCGCCCGACGGGCAGTGGATCACGTTCACGACGACGGCATCCGCCTCTCCCATGCTCCAGCTTGTGCGGATGGACGGCAGCCGTCGCCAGACCCTTTACTGCGCCGCGCCAAATGGAGGAATCCGCGGGCCGCTCTGGTCGCCCGACCAGAAGTCGCTGCTGTTCGCGACCAACGCCGGCTCGGGCGCTCCCACCATCTACGAGCTCAAAACCGCAACAGGAGAGCTCACCCCGGTGCTGCGAGACAACAGCCTCTCGACCGACTACATCCCTGCGTCCTGGGCGGACAGCAGCCACCTGGTAGTGAGCGGTCATTCATCCGGGCTCGGCCCGGGGGCTGAGCTGAGTTTGCTCGACCTGAAGCGCGGCGCAAATCAGGTCAGTAGCGACCTGGTGCAGCTGTCGAGCTCGGTGGCGACTTGCTTCGACGTGTATGGCGACGGCAGCACCGTGTACACGAGTAAGTGCAACGGTTCCTTCAGCGACACCGGCGGATCGACACTGCGCGGTCCGAGTGAGATCACCGCCCAGCCCACAACTGGTGGATCGAAGCGCAACGTTTTCACCAGCCCGACGCTGGCAGTCACCCAGGTGCGGGCTGCAGCCAGCGGTCAGCTGCTTCTCAGCGTTGGCAACCAGGAGCCCGCCGGGAGTGCCGGCACGGGCGCCATGAATGGTCTCTGGCGGGTAAACGCGGATGGCTCGGGACTTACCCAATTGGTTAAAGCAACGAATACGCAGGGCCAGTTCAACCTCTTCAGCCAGACCAGCTGGGCGAATCTGTCCCGTGACGGTCGCCTCTACGCATTTGAGCTCAGCAAACTGCAGAAAGTCCCTGCCTATTCGCTGGTCGTGGGAGCCGTGGCGGGCGGCCCACCGAGCACCATTGCTACGCGTGTCGACGGCGGGCAGCTTCTGATAGTCGGCTGGACAGCGAGCTAAGTCAGCCCGCCTGAGCGGCTACCGGAATCCTTCGCTTCAAGCACCTCTTGAGCGATCCGAAAAGCGGTGTGGGCCGCCGGGACGCCGCAGTAGACGGCAGTCTGCAGTAACACCTCGCGGAGCTCGTCGACGGTGACGCCATTGCGCAATGCGCCGCGCAGGTGCAGAGCGAGCTCCTCCGGACGGTTCAGCGCAATCGTCATGGCTACGGTGATGCAGCTGCGCGTGCGGCGGTCGAGGCCGGGCCGGGTCCAGATCTCGCCCCAGGCGTAGCGGGTCATCAGGTCCTGGAAGTCCTTCGTCAGCGGGGTCGCTGACTTCTGCGCATGGTCGACGTGCTCGTCGCCGAGCACCTCCCGCCGGACCTTCATGCCCCTTTCCCGTCGCTCGTCGTCAGTCATGCCCTTCCCTTTTCATCGCCTTATAGGCTTCGAGCGCTCGATCGATCAGCTGCTGCGACACGCCGAGGTAACCAGCAGGGTCGAGTGCCTTTGCCAGTGCGCTGCCATCAAGTTTGCTCGAAATGTCCGGGTTCGCTTTCAATGACTCGGCGAACGATCGACCTGATGAGCCGCTCTCCTTGACCGCCTGATCTACCAGTTGCCGCGCCTCAACCGCATCGATCTTCTTGCTCAGGGCCATTACGACAGACTCTGCCATGATCAGCCCTCCCGTTGCATCGAGGTTTTGACGCGTTCGCTTGATATCGACCTGGAGACCGGATAGAAGATCCGGCAGTCGCCCAACCGCGCCTGCCGCGAAGCGCAAGGCCTCGCTCATTGCCGGCCATTCAGCCTGCCAGGCGCCCGCGGCTCGCTCATGTTCCTGAACCATCGTTTGCTGGAG
>DASWQQ010000051.1:0-2139 GCA_036403615.1 Candidatus Dormiibacterota bacterium
AGATGGTCTCATTGCCGGTTGGAGGGACGATCACTCGCATTGCCTGGGGTAACACGATTCGACGCATCACCAGGAACCGGGTCATGCCGAGCGCCTGGGCTGCCTCGGTCTGCCCCGGATCAACAGAGATGATGCCGGCACGTACGATCTCCGCCATGTAGGCAGCCTCGTTCAGACCGAGACCAAGGGTGGCGGCCATGAACGGGCTGATAAGCGAATTCGTGTGACCGAAGAGGAGAAAAAAGTGGGTGCCCGGGATACCCAGGCCTATCTCCTTGAGCACGGTGTTGAGGTTGTACCAGAAGAAAATCTGCACCAGAACGGGCGTCCCGCGAAAGAACCAGATATAGAACCAGCTCACCCAGGACACCAACGGGTTGGAAGAGATCCGCATCACGGCCAGGATGATCCCCAGACCGACGCCGATCGCCATGGCGAGGACGGTGAGCTCGAGCGTCACTGAGATGCCGCGGATGATGAGCCGCTGAAAGAGGTAGTGACCTACTACCCCCCATTCCAGGCCGGCCTGGAAGAGGACGGTGTAGACGACCTGCGCCACCAGCAGCAGGACGATTGCCGCAGATACCCAGCGCCAGGGGTGCCGAACGGGAATCGCCTTGAGCGCCTCCGGCCGCGATCCCGCGCTGCTGCCAGGCGCCGGGCCGGAGGTGATCTCGCTCACGGGCGTCTTCCTGCTTTCAGATCCTCAGCGTGTCAATAGGACGGAACGCAGGTGTCACCGATCGAATTGTTGTTATTGAGAGTCACCTCCGAGCTCGCGATCGCACCGTCGGCGACATTCCACTTCTCCAGGATGCTCTTGTAATACCCGTTGTCGATCAGGTACTTGACTGCGTCGGTGAGCGCCTTCTCAAGCGGGCTGCCCTTGACGATGGCGATGCCGTAGGGAGCCACGCTGCAGGGCTTGCCGCCGATCTTCAACTTGTTATTGGTCTGTTTGACCTGGTAGCCCGCCACCGGCTGGTCCAGCCAGCCAATGTCGGCCCGACCGGATATCAGTGCTGAGTTGGCCTCGGTCTGCGCCTGGAAGCTGCTCACCTTGATGTCCTTGCCGCTGGGGCAGTTGTTCTTGTCGCCTGGGATCGCGGTTCCCCCAACCTGCTGGCCCATGTAGCCCCAGGCGTCGCTCTCCTCCACCGTTCCCGCCTCAACTGCCACGGTCTTCCCGCACATGTCCGCCGCCGTATTGATGGTCGGGCCACCGGAAGCCTTGACCAGCCATGACTCACCAGCCTTGTAGTAACTGATGAAATCGATGCCACTGTCCTCACGCTTCTGGGTCGGCGACCAGCTGGAGATGCTGAACTGGTAGCGCGGCTTGTCGCCGTTGGCCTGTTCGCTCGGAGTGCTTGCCTTGAGCTGGGCGATGATGTCGGAAAAGGTCACGTTGTTAAAGGTGCAGACCAGGCCCATCACCTTGCAGAGGGCATTTCCGAAGTCGATGTCCCAGCCCTGGATCGCCCCGGTCTCCGGGTTGATGAACTCGTTCGGGGCGTAGGTCGCGTCGGTTGCGATCTGGAGGGGTGATTGCGACTTGACCGCGTCAGGGACTTCTGCGGCGATGCTGGCCACCTTACCGGGGCCACCCGAGCCGGAGGCGCCTGTGCCACCAGTTGTCGTCCCGCCGCAGGCCGCCAGGATGGTGGCCGCCGAGACCATTAGAAAAGCGAACCGCTTCATGCCTATCCTCCCCTTCCCGGAAACCCGGTGATCAAGACGCTGCGAGAATTGTAGGCGAATGCCTAAAACACCCAACCTCGATGCGCAACTCGACGGTCCTCAGTATCTGGGGCCGGCTACCTTCATGAAAACCCGGGCCCTGAGCGAGCCGGAAGAGCTTGATTCGATCAGGCCCGACATCGCCATCGTGGGCGCACCGTGGGACGACTCCGTCACCTACCGGCCGGGGGCGCGCTTCGCGCCACGGGCGGTCCGGGTCGCTAACTACCAGCCACCAATGTGGCATCTAGATCTGGGGGTGGCGCCTTTCGAGGTCCTCAAGGTTGTCGATTACGGCGACGCCGTCTGCTACCCCGGCCTGGCCGACCAGGCCCACGAGGCGATCCGAGCCCACGTTAGCGAAGTCGCCAGCCGCCGTATCGTGCCGATGGTGATCGG
>DASWQQ010000052.1:0-2515 GCA_036403615.1 Candidatus Dormiibacterota bacterium
GAAGAGCGCCACCAACTGCGGCATGTGGGTCATCTGCACCCGCCGCGAGCCGATCACACCGGCGACGGTTCCGACCGCCAACGCGATCAGGATCGGCACCAGGTGGTGGGGCTTGTAGGCGACGAACGTGATCACCACCGCCAGCACCGCACCGGCCGCGCCCAGCCCGTTGCCTGTCCGGGCGGTCTTGGGCGACGACAACGCCTTCAGCGCGACGATGAAGCAGACGGCCGAGACCAGGTAACCGATCTGGGCCCAGGTTGCGATCACTTGTGCAGCTCCTTCTTACGAGCCCCGGGACCGCGGAACATCTCCAGCATCCGGTCGGTGACGACGAAGCCGCCGACCACGTTGATCGTTGCCAGGGTCACGGCGACGAGCCCGAGGACGATCTGAACCGGGTCGTTAGCGCTGGCCGCGATCAGGATCGCACCGATCAAGATGATCCCGTGGATCGCGTTTGTCCCTGACATCAGTGGTGTATGCAGGATGGTCGGTACCTTTGAGATCACCTCGATGCCGACGAAGATCGCCAGGATGAAGAAGGTGAACTCGTTGAAGAGGCCGGCGTTCATGCCTTAGATGCCTCGAGAACTTCCTTCGCTCGCGGGTGGATGATCTCGCCGGCGTGCGTCAGGCAGGCGCCCTTGACGATCTCGTCGTTAAGGTCAAGTTTGAGGGCGCCATCTTTCACCAGCGCCAGCAGCAGGGCGCTTACGTTCCGGCTGAACAGCTGGCTGGCGTGCACCGGCATCGTGCTGGCGACATTCCGGGTACCGTCGACGGTAACGCCATCGAGGACCTGGACCTCACCTGCTCTGGTGGCCTCGACGTTGCCTCCGGAGTCCGCTGCCAGGTCCACGATGACCGAGCCGGGCCGCATCCGCGAGACCATCTCGCGGGTAACCAGGATCGGAGCGCGCCGGCCCGGGATGGCGGCCGTCGTGATAACCACATCTGCCGCAGCGACGTGTTCTCCAATCAGCTCACGCTGGCGCTTGAGGAATTCCTCAGACTGTTCCCTGGCATAGCCGCCCTGTCCTTCCTGGGCTTCCAGCTGCAGCTCGACAAAAGTTGCGCCGAGGCTCTTCACCTCTTCTTTAACCGCGGGCCGAACATCGTATGCCTCGACGATCGCTCCCAGGCGGCGTGCGGTAGCGATCGCCTGCAGCCCGGCGACTCCGGCTCCCAGGACCAGCACCCGGGCTGGCGTCACAGTGCCTGCCGCGGTTATGAGCAAGGGAAAAAACTTGCCGAGCCGGTTGGCGGCCATAAGTACGGATTTGTAACCGGCGACGCCGGCCTGCGAGGAGAGAGCGTCCATGCTCTGCGCCCGGCTGATCCGTGGGACCAGCTCCAGGCTGAAGGCGGTGACGCCCTGGCGTGCCAGGGCACGAACCACATCGGCGTTGGTCGACGGCTGAAGGAAGCTGATGGAAACCGCGCCGGAGCGAATCGCGGAAACCTCTTCCAGGCTGGGTGCTTGGACCTTGAGGATTGCATCCGCCTGCTGAAGCAGCGTCTTTGTGGCTGGAACGATCGCCGCGCCAGCCTTCTGATAGGCCTCGTCTTTGATGAAGGCGTCGAGGCCGGCCCCGGTCTCCACGCTTACCTGAAGACCGGCTGCCGTAAGCCTGGTGACGCCGTCGGGGACGAGGCCGACGCGACGCTCGCCGGCGGTGGTCTCCCTGACGACCCCAACCCTCATGCTGCCCGCGGGATTATACGGCGTTTATCGCGGTGAAATGTCAAGCAAAGGTCTTGCCGCCGGCACCTGCCTGGCGAACTCAGCCAGATCGAAGTAGACCCGCTCTCCCAGGAAGAGGTTGTCTTTGACCGGAAAAAATATGACCACGCGGTAGTGAAGCTCCTTCCCGCTGGGCTCGACCCCAAACAGCGGTCCTTCCATCAGCCCCGACACCTCAGACTCCTCCACGATGCAGTCCTCGGCGTCGGTCCGATTGAGCAGCTTCAGCTTGACATTGGGAATGCCCCGCCAGAGGCCGTTGTAGAAATCACGGACCTCCGACTTGCCACGCCATTTCTGGGCGAGCGGCACCACCTCGTACTCGCAGTCGTCGTGAAGCGTGCTGATCAAGCGCTCCAGCTCACGCCGGTTTTCGGCACGGGCATGCTCGATCCAGAGCTTGTAGTTGGCTCGCGCGCGAGGACTCTCCGCGCGGGTCTCGAAGGGGTTCGCCTGCAGCTCAGCCGGAGTCACAGACAGAGGATATCAATCGACCGCTGCTAAACTTTGAGCGTTTTGGCAGCGCATCGCGTAACCCTGATCCCGGGCGACGGGGTTGGTCCGGAGGTCAGCGAGGCCGCCCGACGCGTTCTCGAAGCGACAGGCGTTGCGTTCGAGTGGGACGTCCAGAACGCCGGGCTGGGAGTGATGGACGAGTTCGGGACGCCCATGCCCGACCACGTGCTCGAGTCGATTCGCAAGAACAAGGTGGCCATCAAGGGTCCACTTACGACGCCCCTCGGAAAAGGCATCCGGTCAGTCAATGTC
>DASWQQ010000053.1:0-5666 GCA_036403615.1 Candidatus Dormiibacterota bacterium
CGCCTGCTGGTCCTGTTACCGGCAAAGCCGAACAGCGGGGGAGACGACACCCGCGGCCAGCTTGGTACCCTGGTCCAGGCGGATGGCGACGGGAAGCGCCTGCTGGCCTGCACCCTGGTCAGCCGGGGTAGCGACCGTGACTGGCCCGTCTATATCCATGCGAAGGTGGGCATCGTCGACAACCGGTGGATGACGATCGGGTCGGCGAACCTCAACGAACATTCGCTCTTCAACGACACTGAGATGAATATCGTGACCCACGACAACCGCCTGATTGCGGAGACGCGGCACCGGCTCTGGGCCGAACATCTGCAACGCCCTGTCAGCGAGGTTACCGGCGACCCCACGGTCCTGATCGATAACGTCTGGCGACCCATTGCGCAGGAGCAAGCCGAACGAAGCAAACGCGGTCACAAAGCGACCCACCGGCTGACCCTGCTGCCGGGCGTATCCAGGCGCTCGCGACTACTGCTCGGTCCGCTCCAGGGCCTCGTTGTGGATGCTTAGGCGGCGCCGCGGCGCCGGCGGTCGCGCAGCGTAACCGCGAAGAGCGCCGCCACACTCTCCTCATCGAGCCCAGCCCGCTCCGCCTCGCGCATCCAGCGCTGAAGGCTGCGCTGGAGTACTGCGTCGTTGGCCCTGGATTCGGCCCCAAGGGTCCGCTCGACGAACGTTCCCACCGCGGGCTTGCTGCTGACCAGGCCTTCGCGCTCCAGCTCGCGGTAGGCCTTGAGCACCGTGTTGGGGCTGATCTCGAGCCCCTCGGCGACCTCTCGGACCGTGGGGAGTTGGTCGCCGGGCTTGAGCCGGCGGACGCGTAGCGCGTCCTTTACCTGGTGGGCGAGCTGAAGGTAAGTCGGGAGCCCGGACCTTGGCTGCAGGATGAAGCTAAACATGCAAAGGTGCAGCTCAATGCTGCATCAGAATCTTGCAGTCAGCTCTCCCACTGGGAGACGGCGAGGAAGTACTGGCAGAGGTTGCAGCGCCAGCCGATGATCGGATGCTGCCCGAGACGGCCGACCGTGTCGCGCTCCCGCTCCGCCTGGCGGTGCTCCTGCCAGTTGGGCTGGGCGTTACAGCGGGGACAACGTACCGGCGGCCGCAGCTCTTCCATGCGCAGCTATAGTACCGATGAGATGCCTCAATTGAAGATGCTTGGTCTTCAGATCCCGAACTTTACCTTTCCCGGCGTCAAGGACGACGGCCTCTTCGAGCACATAGCGCTGCTTGCAACCACGGCGGAGCGCTCCGGCTTCGACTCGGTCTTCGTGATGGATCACTTCTACCAGCTGCCCAACATCGGTCCGCGGACCGACCCGATGCTCGAGGGTTATGCCCTGCTTTCAGCGCTGGCGGCGCGCACCAGCAAGGTCCGCCTCGGCACCCTGGTCACGGGCGTCACCTATCGGAATCCGGCGTTTCTGGCCAAAGAGGTGACCACCCTGGATGTCATCTCGCGCGGTCGGGCCATCCTCGGGCTGGGCGCCGCCTGGAACGAGGACGAGCACCGTGGCTACGGCTACGAGTTTCCGGCGGTCGGGGAGCGCCTCAGCCGCCTGGAAGAGGCATTGCAGATTTGCCGGGCCATGTTCCGCGAAGAGTCAGCGACCTTCAGCGGTCGCTACTACCAGGTGGAGGGAGCGCTCAATTCTCCCCGGCCGATCCAGAAGAATGGCCCACCGATCATGATCGGTGGTGGCGGCGAACAGCGCACCTTGAAGCTGGTAGCACAGTACGCCGATATGTGCAACATTTTCGGCGACACGACCGTAGTTCGGCACAAAATGGATGTGCTCAAGCGGCACTGTGAGGCTGTCGGCCGCGATCCGAACACGATCGTGAAGACCCGCCTCGGCAGCCTGATAGTGCGTCACACCGACGCGGAGGCGGAGCGTGCCTTCGACCAGGTACTCAACCATCCCGGCGTCAACAAGGACTGGGCCCGGGCGGGCTTCACCTACGGCAGCCCGGATACAGTCACGGAGAAAGTCCAGGAACTGCTCGATGCAGGCCTTGACGGCGTCATCTTCAACATGCCGCACATGGAGATGCCGGAGTTCGTCGAGCTTGCCGGCCGGACGCTTTCCCGGCAGTTGCAGGCGGCCACGGCGCGCTAGCCGGAGCCGTCATGCCCGAGGAGCGGCTCTACTCGATCACCGAAGCCGCCGAGAAGCTGGGCGTCTCCCCGGCGACGATTGCCACATGGATACGACTTGGACTCGCCACGGCGAGCCGCCAGGATGAGGTCGGCCGCAATCGGTATACGGAAGCCGACATAGCCGAGATGGAGCGCCGCTTCCAGGAGCGCCAGGCCGCCAAGCGGCAAAAGCCGGCCTGACCTGGAATCACCGGACGCTTCGTAGAATACGAGGGCGTCTTTCGGGGAGCTACAAGGAGGCTGCATGCAGGCACGGCTGGTTAACACGGCGCCGGAGAAGGTGGAGGCGGATGCGCTGATCCTCCCTCTATTCGAAGGTGAGAAGGCGGTGCCGGCGGAGGCCGCCGCTCTCGACAAGAAATTGAAGGGCACCATCGCTGATCTTTTGAAAGGCGACGGCTTCAAGGGCAAATTCATGGAGCTGGTCCCGGTGCATAACCTGTCGAGCGTTCCGAGCCGGTGGACGGTGCTCGCCGGGGTAGGCAAGCGCGACCAGCTCGACATGGTGCGGCTACGTAACGTGCTCCAGGCTGCCAGCCGAAGCCTGCGCAAGCGCGGCAATCGCAGCATCGCCGTGATCGTGCCCAACGACGTGGCGCGTCGGGGAAGCGGGGCTGACGTGGCGCGGGCCATCACGGAAGGCATCGGCCTCGGTAACTTCGAGGCCGGGTCTCTCAAGTCAAAGCCGGACGGGCATAAAGGCCGGATCGACGAGCTCGAAATAGTGGGTCTCAATGGCGAGAGGACTGCCGCCCCCGCTGTCAAAGACGGCCTGGCATTGAGCGAGGCGACCAACCGGATCCGCGAATGGGTCAACCTGCCGGCCAATGCCTTCACACCGACCGTTTTTGTCGAGAAAGTGAAGGAGGCAACCAGGGGCTCCGGGCTCGACCTCAAGGTGTTGGAGATGGATGACATGCGGCGCCTCAAGATGGGCGCGCTGCTGGCCGTCGCCCGCGGGTCCGAAGAGCCGGCAAAGATGATCGTGCTTCGCTACGGCGGCGGCAAAAAGAGCGGGCCGATGCTGGCCCTGGTAGGAAAGGGCATCACCTTCGACAGTGGCGGCATCTCGATCAAGCCGGCCCAGAACATGGAAATGATGAAGTCGGACATGGGTGGCGGCGCCGCAGTTATCGGCGCCATGCTCGCGATCGCCGAACTGAAGCCGAAGCTCAATGTGATCGCCGTGGTGCCAACGACCGAGAACATGCCCTCGGGAAAGGCGATCAAGCCAGGAGACGTGGTCACCGGCTCGGGCGGTAAGACGATCGAGATCATCAACACCGACGCCGAGGGCCGGCTGATCCTCTCTGACGGGATCACCTACGCGGTGAACGAGGGTGCTACACACATCGTCGACATCGCCACACTTACCGGGTCGATCATGCGGACGCTCGGGCCGGTATCGATCGGCGCCTTCAGCAACAACCAGCCGCTGATGAACCTGGTGCGGGAGGCTGCCGAACTTGCCGGCGAGCGGGTTTGGGAACTGCCCACCTGGGCCGACTACGACGGCCTGATCGACAGCGAGATTGCCGACATAAAGAACTCGACCGTCCCCTGGGCCGGAGCGACGACCGCGGCGCTGTTTCTCCGTGAGTTCGTGGACGGCAAGCCGTGGGTCCACCTGGACATCGCCGGCAGCGCCTGGCAGGACGCCGGCGAGCTGAAGACGGTGCCCAAGGGACCGACCGGGTCCGGCGTGCGCCTGATGGCACACCTGGCCCAACTGCTCGCCAGCCGTTAGCTCTTAGCGCTTGGCCCAGCCGGGGTCGGGGTAACGCGGCCGGGCGCTCGCGAGTGTGGGCGGCCAGACCAGGATGTTCCGCCCGCCCTGCACCTGCTGGACGTAGACCGCCTTGGCCATGTTGGCACCGCGACCATCGAACTTGATCTGGCCGAAGAAAGTGTTGAGGTCGATCACGCCAAGCGAGTCGCGCACCCAGTTAGGCACAGTGGAGTTGGCCTGCTCGATCGCAACCTCGAGGGTGAGGCAGGCAGCGGTGGCGGCAGCGGAGTGCTGGTCCGGCAGGTGACCGAACTTGGTCGAGTAGGCGAGCGAGTAATGGAAGCTATCGACGAAGTAGCTGATAGGCGTCCTGGCTGAAGGCGTCCACTGAGTGGCACCTGCCGAGTAGTTCGCCGATTTGTGCAGGATTGACGTGAATTCGTAGGTTCCGGGGCCGCTGCTGAAAGCGAGCAGTTTCGGCTGTATGTTCATCTGCTGCGCCTGTTGCACCGTCCGGACACTCTCGGAAGGATGTCCCGCCTCGATGATCAGGTCGGGGCCTGCAGCTGCAACTGCGCCCAGCTGACCGCGCAGGTCATTGACTCCGGATGGGTAGCTGACGCCCGAGACGACGCTCAGGCCCTGTGCCGCCGCGTATTGCGCTCCGGCCGTGGCCATCGCCCCCGACTGGCTGTCGCTTGCGAACAGGATGGAGACGGTTTGTGGCTTCGGAGTCTGGGCGAGGGCCATATCCAGGATCGCCTGCAGCTGCCGGCTATCGGGCGCGAGCACGGAAAAGAGAAAGTGATATTGAGCGTTGAAGATCCCATCCGCCGAACCGCCGGGTGAGACCATGGGCACCTGGTGCCGCTCGGCGACAGGAGCCGCCTTCGCCGTGGTCGAGTTGCTGGAGGCTCCGAGTAGGAGCGATACGTGCTCCTTGGAGATCAGCCGCTCGGTCGCGTCCGCCGCCAGCGACGGCCGGCTCTGGTCATCCTCTATTTGGATGTTCAGCGGGTGGCCGATTCCCTTGACCACGACGCCGCCCTTGGCGTTGATCCAGTCCTGGCAGAAGAGGTAACCCTCCCTCACCATTCGGCCTTCCGTGGCCTGGCTCCCGCTCAGCGAGACGATCGCCCCGACCCTGATCGGGCTGCCAGTGGCCGGTGGTCCGATCGGCGTCGAGGCCTGGGTACAGGCCGCCAGAATTGAACTGAGCGTGACAAAGATGCCGGGAAGGGCGAGCGAACGCCGCACGACCGGTGATTATGTCCTGCCCGCGCGCTGGCGAAAAGGCGGCCAGCATATCGATTGTTTGATAGCGCGACCAGCAGGGTCCGCCACTTCAGGCGGCTTGTAGACTATCGGATGGTCTGCGCGTCGGCGAGTTAGCCAAGTGGTAAGGCAGAGGTCTGCAAAACCTCCATCGCGGGTTCGAATCCCGCACTCGCCTCCAGTCTCTGAACATTATTTGCCGCCTGGCTCGTCGCCTCGAACGCCGGTGAGCGCAACGGTGACTAGCTTCCGCGTAGTCGGCTACCTTGGTTGCTGATTGATTGCGTAGACGTTCCCGTCTGGCCCGCGAAAGTGCTGCCAGACGTTGGCCCCGCCCCGCTGAACCGGGCCGATGAGCTCGGCCCCAGCTGCCTCAAGCTCTGCTGTTGCGCTCGCGACATCCTCGACAAGGAAACCTGCGACTGGCCCTGTGTTGAAGTGCGCGTGCGACTTGTTGGCCGGACCGAAGACCTCAATCTGATCCCCGTCGGCAAGCTTGAACAT
>DASWQQ010000054.1:0-2287 GCA_036403615.1 Candidatus Dormiibacterota bacterium
ACCCGCAGCGATGTCTGGCAATCGGTCGGTCTCGATCCCAGCGGGTTCAAGACCAGTGCGGCCTGGATCCGCGAGCATGCCGGCAAGCGCCGGGTCGAGGTCGGTGCCCGCATCATCCTCAGCGGCAAGCCGGACGCCGACCTCGAGCAGGTGAAGCAATACCAGGAGGCGGGGGCTGAGCATATCTGCGCCTACTTCGGCAAGCGTGTCGAGGACTTCGTACCGGGCATGCGCAGCTTCGCCCGCGAGATCATGCCGGCGCTTTCCTCCGCGCGGTGATATCGGAGCCGGAAAGCAAACTCCCTGCGCCGCGCCAGGCGGTGCGCGCCATCATCATCGACGGGCAACAGCGCGTCCTGCTCTTCAAGGCGTTCGGCGATCAGTCGCTCACGCGCTACTTCTGGATCACGCCGGGAGGCGGCATCACGGAAGGCGAGTCGGATGAGAGCGCTCTGCGCCGCGAGCTGCGGGAGGAGTGCGCGCTGCATCAATTTGAGATCGGCCCGCTTGTCTGGGTACGGGAGCTAACCTTCCCGATGCCCGACACGGGCAAGCTGCTCCACCAACGCGAGCGCTTCTACCTGGTTCGCGTCGACGCCCACGAGGTCGATGTCGCCGGCTGGGACGAGTTCGAGCGGCAGTTCATGGCCGAGCCGCGCTGGTGGACCCTGTGGGAGCTCGAGACATCCAGCGAGGATTTTGCGCCCAGGGACCTGGCCCGCCACCTTGGCGATCTAATCCGCGGCAAAATGCCGCCAGAACCGATCGATGTGGGGATCTGACGACTCGATGCCAACCGGCTCTTGCGCTACTTACGAACGTAGTTGATCGGGAAGTCTATCTCCCACTGATCGCCGGCCTTCCCCAGGCCGCGCTCCCAGCGGCCTTCGATCGTCCTGCCGTCGGCCGAGATCTCGCCGATGAAGCGCTGGTTGAAGCCGGGTCCGCCGGGCCCGTTCCAATCCTCGCCAGGTGCCCTCCAGATTTTCCAGGTTGAGCCCTCAACGGCCATCATGAACATCCGCTGGACCCCTCGCGAATCGAAATAGTGCATCGGCTGCGGCTCGCCGTCGGGCGCGCCGCCGATGATCGAGATGCTGGCCGGCATCTCCGCCGGCTCGCCGACCGAGCTGACGACGATGAACTTGCCAAGGCGCTCGATCTTCTGCTCCACGGAGATCTTCATCGGAGCCTCCAGCGGGATCTCTCCTTCGCCGTGCCATTCGCCGATCAGCCGCTCGAACTCCTTCATCCTTGGTCTCCTTTTTCATGGGATCACGTTCAAAGAATATGACCCAGAGTGAGGCTTAAACTCATCGGCCGGGGAACGCGACCCGAAGCGTAGACTTACCCCTCTGCCGACTGGACGATGTTCCTGAGGAGGAAGCAATATGCCTGAGACCGCTGTATACGCACCCGGTACCGTCAACTGGGTCGATCTCGCCAGCAAAGACCTGGAGAAGGCCAAGACCTTCTATACGAAGCTCTTTGGCTGGCAACCGCAGACGATCGAAGATCCCGCGGCTGGTGGCTACACCATGTTTCTGATCAATGGCAAGCAGGCGACAGCGCTCGGTGCCAACCAGGACGAGATGCAGCCGCCCGCAGCCTGGTCGATCTACTTCGCGACCGAGGATGCCAAGAAGACGGCCCAGACTGTCAAGGACGCCGGCGGCAAGGTGATCGTCGAGCCGATGGATGTCATGGGACAGGGCGTGATGGCCGTATTCCAGGACCCGTCCGGCGCCTACTTCTCGGTCTGGCAGCCGGGAATCCACAAGGGGTTCGAGGTCTCGCCCGGCCAGCCCAATACCTACGCCTGGGCCGAACTGAACACCCGCGGCATCGACAAGGCAAGGGACTTCTACAAGAAAGTCTTCGGCTGGGGTAACAAGGTCAGCCCGATGGGAAATGGTATGGGCGACTACACCGAGTTCCAGGTCAAGGGCGAGAGCCAGGCCGGCGGGATGGAGATGACGATGCAGCCGGCCAGCGTGCCGCCGTACTGGATGGTCTACTTCGCCACCAACGATGTCGACGCCAGCACCAAGAAGGTCAAGGACCTGGGCGGCAAGGTCATGGTCGAGCCCAGTGAGTTTCCCGGCGGCCGCTTCTCGATCGTCGCGGACCCGCAGGGTGGAGCCTTCGGCCTCCTCAAGATGAAGCAGGCCTAGAAGACCGCAACAGCACCGAACGTCGTAAAGCCGGGGTCGCGTTTGACCCCGGCTTTTGTTTTACGCACGAGCTTTTAATGAGCCTCCGCTGCCGAGCGCTTGATCTGGAACTT
>DASWQQ010000055.1:0-8269 GCA_036403615.1 Candidatus Dormiibacterota bacterium
GGACGCGTTCGCCTGGAGACACCACGTTCGCCACGGCGCACTCGAGGCCACCGGTGCCGGAGGCCGGGAAGATCAGCATGTCATTCTGAGTTTGAAATGCCC
Organism: Candidatus Dormiibacterota bacterium; assembly: GCA_036403615.1. Lineage (GTDB taxonomy): Bacteria > Chloroflexota > Dormibacteria > CF-121 > CF-121 > JALYYC01. Next base: position 103 of record DASWQQ010000055.1, read on the forward strand.
ATTGGAGACCCTGCTCGAGTTCTGGCATAAGGGCGCGGAACTCGGGACCACGGTGGTTGATCATGGGCGCATTCATGGCCCTCTGCACCCGATCGGGTACTGGGGTGGGACCGGGAATGCGCAGCTGCCACTCGGGATTCATGGCGCTCTAGTCTACCGATCGGCCCCGGGGATGGTCTGTCAGAATCGACGCGAGGCCTGGCGGCGGCGACGGACGGGACGGCGGGGGTACTGCGGCGACCGCTGGGGACGGCGGGTCGCCAACCGCATCAGCATCCATAGGCCGATGATGGCGCCAATCAGCACCGCCCATCTGGTGGCGGCGCTGGTTCGGACCGAGTTGGCGGCTGTCGCTGACTGTGCCGCTCGCTGTGCCGCGGCCGCCGCCTCGGCACCTACGATTTGCGTTCTGGTTGCCTCGATCTGTGGGTCGTAAGCGAGAAGACCCTGGTAAACGCCGGCAGCTATGGCATCGCGAAAGCCAGCCTGGCGGAGCAATGACGCCTCGCGCGGGTTGGTCAGGTAGACCGGCTCGATGGTGGCGGTCGGAATGTCCGAGTGGATCCACAGCTCAGGCTTCTGAGCCACGCCGTCGTCAGCTATCTGGTAACCATGGAGACTCTTAGCCAGCCCGGCATCGATTGCCTGCGCAAAGGACAGGCTGTCCGGCTTTGGATAGAAGATCGTCTCGCCATTGATGGTCGAGTTGCCCTCGAAGGCATTGACGTGCAGGCTGACAAAGAGTTGGGCGCCGGAGGCGTGGACACGGTTCCATCGTTCTGATATCTCGACATACTGGTCGCTAGTTCGGGTAAGCACCACCTTGACTTTTTCGCGCTGCAGGAGGGCACGAAGACGCCTCGCCACATCGAGCGTGATGTCCTTCTCCATGACGCTGCCGGCAACCACGCCCGGGTCCCATAACTGACTTGGATCGCTGGTAACGCTACCGCCGTGTCCTGGATCGATGGCGATGATGTAGGGCGCGGGCATAGCTGGTGGGGGCTCTGAAGCAGTGGCCCGAGCCGTTGACAAGGACGTTAGCAAGACGGCCCCTACCGCAAGTGCGGTCGGGAGGCGCGGGGAGCGCAAACTAGGGCGAAGTATAGAGCAGCTTCAGCCGTTTTACAGGAGGCGCTAGCATGACCACGTCATGGCCAGCGAGCAGCCAGGCGCTCACGAAGCCCGGCCCTCCCCTCCTGAAGTCTCGAGCGCTCGACTGCAGATCCTCGCCACCGAGCACTGGAGCCTGCTGGCCACCCGCTCCCTCATCTACAGCGAATCGTTCAGCCGGGTGAGCCTGTTTCTGACGGTCCTCACAGGTGCGGTTGTCGGCCTCGCCCTTCTCGCGCAGGTCGGCCACTTCAATTCAACCTTTGTCGTGGCAGCCATTCTGATCCTCTCGGTCGTTGTCTTCGTTGGAGTGGTCACGGTTGGGCGGCTCTCAGCTCTGAATCGAGAAAACTTCTTCGTCGTGGAAGGCATGAACCGGCTCCGGCATGCTTATCTCGAAATGCAGCCTGATCTGGAAAAGTACTTCGTGGCCAGTGGTCAGGACGACATTCGTGGCGTGCTGCTTTCCATGGGCCTCCCGAGAACCCCTGGCAGCGCCTCCGCATTCACCAACGCGTTCGAGGGACTCCAGACGCTTCCAGCAATGGTCCTCGTGGTTGTCGCGCTCGTCTCGGGAGTGCTGGCTGCGGTCATTGCGGAGGCCTTCGGCGCAACGACCGGGGTGGCGATCGTTGTCGGAGCGATCACCTTCGTCGCAATGAACATTTCGTTCGGTTTCCTGGCGCAACGTGCGTTCTTCCGCTTCGCCAAAAATATGGCGCCGCGATTTCCGTCCGCGGATTCGACGTAGCCGGCTACTGGGGCAGAGCCGTGGTCACTCGGCCGCTGGACAGGTCGTAATAGCGGCGGGGTATGGCCATGACGTTCTTGCCGAAGAGGACGATCTCAATGGCGGCCTCGCCTATTCCCTGCTGGCTGTGAATGTCGTCCGGTGGCTCGAGCCAGGTGACAAAATCGCCTGGTCCGAGGACACGCTCGAAGCGAAGCTGCGGAAGGCTTCCTGCGCCGCTGGGCGGGTCGTAGTGGCGATACCGATCGGAGCCGCGCAGGACGCAGGCGACACCCCACGCGCCGTGATCGTGTACCGGGGTCTCGGCTTTGGCGGAGAACTCTGCCAGCACCAGGGTCAGGCCATCGGGGTCTGACTGCATCAAGCTGGCGGACGAATCGCTCTTGTGCATGGCGCGCAAACTGGCCTCCGGAGAGAATTCGCTCCGCGCGAAGGTCGTGGCCAGCAGCTCACCGACCCGGGTCAGTGCCGGCCGGTTGACGCCCTGGGTGAGCATCGATCTCACCTCGACCATGAAATCCGCGACGGACGCCTGAGCAGCCACCCGCGCGCGCGACCTCTAGCGCTGGTCCGCGGTGTAGGGAAGGAGCGCGACGTGGCGCGCGCGCTTCAAGGCCACGGCGAGGCGACGCTGGTGGCGGGCGCAGGTGCCGGTGACGCGACGGGGAAGGATCTTGCCGCGCTCGCTGATGAAGCGGCGCAGGCGGGAAACTTCCTTGTAGTCGATCAGCATGACCTTCTCCACGCAGAAGTTGCAGACCTTCTTGTGTGGCTTGCGGTCGCGCTTTTCAGTAGGTGGGGGCATGGTCTCTTAGAACGGGATGTCGTCGGGATCTACGTCCCGCGCCGGCTCTTCGGTGTGGGCGCTCGCCGCGGCGCCGACCGCGGCTTCGAGCGGCTCGGCTGCGGGCGAGGCCGCATGCGACTGCGACTGCTGACGTGTCTCGAGGAACTGGACCTCGGTGGCGTTGATTTCCGTTGTCTTGCGCTTCTGGCCGTCCTGGCCTTCCCATGAGCGGGTCTGGAGGCGCCCCTCGACGTAAACCAGGCTCCCCTTGTGCAGGTACTGGCCGCAGATCTCGGCGAGGTTGCGCTTGCCGATGTTCCAGGCGACCACGTTGTGGTAGTCGGTGTATTCCTTCTTCTCGCCGTCGGTGCCCTGGCCGTACCGATTGGTTGCCAGCGAGAAGCTGGTCACCGGGGCGCCGCTTGGCGTGTACCGCATCTCCGGGTCGCGGGTCAGCCGGCCGATCAACATGACTTTATTCAGGTTCATGACTTGCCCTCATCCTGTCGAACTAACAGATGCCGGAAGACGGTGTCCGAGATCTTCAGGAGACGGTCGACCTCCTGAACCCGCGGCTGCTCGAGGTCGAACTCGGCGACAACGTAATGGCCCTCGCGCTGGTCCTTGACGGTATAGGCAAGCCGGCGCTTACCCCAGGGCGTGACCTTTTTTACCTGTCCCCCATTGGTCTGGATCAGCTGGCTGACCTTCTCGATCTCCTGCTGAACCGCGTCATCGTCGAGCTCAGGCTTGACGATGTACATCAACTCGTAGGCCGACAAAACGCACCCTCCTTTCCTATGGACTTGCTCCGAATATGACCTGCCGAGGTGGCACCGGAGCAGGAAAGCGAACGTAAGTGTAGCAAAAGAAAGAGCGGCCGCCTGATGGCGACCGCTCGGGAGGGAAACCGCTGGGTCTTAGTTCTTCACCTGACCCGACTGAATTTCGCCCGACCACTTACCGGTCGGAGTACCGCGCTCCTCGATGAACTTCTTGAAGCGCTTCAGGTCGTTCTCGACACGGCCGGGAGCCGCCTGGATCAGCTTGTCGCCGATCTCGCCGGCGACGCCGCCCGGAGGATCGTAGTCAAGGGCAAGCGTGACTTTGGTCTGGCCGTCAACCGGCTGGAACTGCACCTTGCCGTTGTTCTTGTCGCCAGTCGTCGAACGCCATGCGATCACCTGGTTCGGCTGCTGCTCGACGATCTCAGCCTTCCACTGCCGCTGAGTGCCGGCGATCTTCGCCTTCCACTCGAGATGCTTGTCGTCCAGCTGCTTTACTTCTTCGACGTTCTCCATGAACTGGGGAAAGTCCTCGAACTGGGTCCACTGCGCATAAACCTGGTCGACAGGCTTCTGAACTTCGATCGACTTTTCGACATGAGCCATGCTGCAAAATCCTCCTGGAATCGACTGAATTGCCGTCCCATAAGTTATACCACGTCTGTCAGATTATCAAACCTCAGCATTAACACTTTCTGCTGAGCATGAGCCTGCCCGAACTTCGGTGCCTCGGGTTGTCAGTTCTGCGGTTCTTCTCCTACAAGACCGTCGACCGACTCACGTATGAGGTCAGCATGACCGTTGTGCCGCCCGTACTCCTCGATGATGTCTATGAGGATTCGTCGAAGGCTGGGCGACTCACCCCGCGAGGTCTTGTGGCTAGCTAGCTGCCCCAGACCATCCCGGGCGAGTGCCTCCGAAACTGCGGATCGAGACCGGGTCACCGCGTCTTGCCAGAGTGCCATGAGTTGCTCGGGCGAGTCGTCCGCGGCTGTGCGCCACTCCCAGTCTGGGTCCGCGTCCCAGTCCACCGTATTCCAGGGAGGCCCTGCCGCTCGCCCCAAAAGTCGCTTGGAAAAATACTCATCCTCGACGAGCGCCAGGTGCTTGATAAGCCCGCCCAGCGTGATCGTCGACGGACCTAGCGTTGCCCGGAGCCCAGCCGCGTCCAGTCCGCCGCACTTCCAGGCAAAGATTGAGCGCTCGCGCTCCAGAGCCCCGAGGAGGGTGGAGGTTTCGTCGCCCGCGATTGGAACCATCAGTATTTGGTGGTCGGCGGGGGACTCGAACCCTCGACCTCTTGGATGTGAACCAAGCGCTCTAACCAGCTGAGCTAGCCGACCGGTGCCAGCATTTTAGCCCGCGTCTTTAGCCTCCGCCTTCGCCAGCGCTCGGGAGACCGCCTCGGCAGCCTCAAGCGGTAGGAACTGGATGGCATCGTTAAGGAGCCGCTCCGCGTCGGCCGCCGGCAGCTTGCGCCGCACCACCTCCAACTGTTGTTCGACCAGGTCGGCCATCACCTGTGACATCTCCTGCCGGCGGCGCTTGCGAAAGAGCTCCTGTTGAGCCGGGTAACCATTGCCGAAGGTCACCGGGAAGCCCAGCCGCTGCAATTCGGCCAGGTCCCGAAAGACGGTCCGGGTGCTGACCTGCAAGTTATCGGCAAGCTCCTGGGCCCGAGCGCCGGGATGGGCCGTCGCCACCGAGAGGATCACGAGCAGCCGGCGCAGGCGAGCCGCACGGTTCACGATCAGACGCTAACACCGGGACGTTTCTAAGGGGCGGAGATCGGGTACAACCATGTGGTCGAAATTCCTCTGATAAGGTGGTCGGAACGTGCCAAAAGAGACAAAGGACAGTAAGGCAAAGGCGAGTCGGGAGCCAAAAGCAGAGCTCGTGCCTGAGCCGGTCAGCGAAAACGGTAACGCCCCCACCAAGGCCCGCACCGCCATCGATGACGTGATCGCGGCCATCGAGGCGGCTCGCGACAAAGTCATGGCGGATGAGGTCAAGGGCCTCACCAAGCTCGGAATTCCCCGCGCCATGGCCTACCAGATGGTCGCGGCCCGCTTCCACCAGAACGTCGTCACCGACGGCGAGGGTGGCGGTCCCGAGTTCGAAAACAGTCACTGGAACGATAGGTAGGTAACCGCGGGCCGGCCGTGCTGACGGTTGCCGAGGCCCGCGCCCGGATCCTGGCCCGGATCCCAGTCCTTGAGTCGGAGGATGTCCCCCTTCTCCAGGCGCGGGAGCGCGTACTGGCGGAAGAGGTCCGCGCCGTGCGGGACGTGCCGCCGTTCACAAACTCGGCGATGGACGGCTACGCGCTGCGGGCCTCGGACATCACATCAGCCAATCCGCAGCGGCCGGTCCGGCTGCGGCTCTCAGGAGAAATCCGAGCCGGCGCCGCGGCAACCCTGGCGGTGCAGGAAGGCTCGGCGATTCGCATCATGACCGGGGCCATGCTTCCGGATGGCGCCGACGCGGTCGTCCGCGTCGAGGACACCGCTGAAGCCGGCGGAGGGGTGGATATCCGTGTCCCGGTCCAATCCGGCGTGAACGTTCGTGGGGCCGGCACCGATCTGGCTCGGGGCTCGGTCGTTGCCTCTCCAGGCAGGTCACTCACGCCGGGTCTGATCGGGGTGCTTGCCTCCGCCGGGCGAAAGACTGTCCGCTGTGTCCGACAGCCGAGGGTCCGCGTGCTGAGCACCGGGGACGAACTTCGCGATGCCGGCGAGCCGCTTGCCCCCGGCCAGATCACGAACACCAACCGCTATACCCTGCTCGCCGCACTGGAGGGGGCGGGCGCGATCGGGCTTGACGCCGGCGTCGCACCCGATGACCACGGCAGGCTGGCCGCTCAGCTGGATCAGGTTGACGACGCTGACCTGGTGCTGACCACAGGTGGTGTGTCGATGGGCGCCTACGATCTCGTCCGGGGCCTGCTCGAGCAGCGAGATGCAGTCGACTTCTGGCAGGTCGCCCTCCGGCCCGGAAAGCCGCTTGTATTCGGATCAGTTGGCGGCCTGCCTCTGATCGGCCTGCCCGGCAACCCGGTGTCAGCCCTGGTCGGCTTCGAATTGTTCGTAAAGCCTGCCCTGCGCCGGATGCAGGGTAGAAGCGACCCAGGACCCTCGTTTTTGCCGGCCACGACCGAGGAGCCACTCGCTGCCATCCCTGGACTGGAGCAGTACCTTCGCGGGGTCGCCCGTGGGGACCCGGGACACCTCCGGGTCCGGTTGACCGGAAACCAGGGTTCGCACGTACTTCGCTCGATGGCTGACGCCAATTGCCTGGTGCGTGTCATGCCAGGCACGGGCGAGTTGCCTTCCGGCTCTGCGGTGGAGGTCATCCCGCTCGCTTCTCTCGACTGAGGCGGCAAAAGATACCCCTTAACGGAATAGCCAAAGTGGGTTATGGTTCCGGCAAGGGAGGGAGCGATGGCACGACTCGAGCCGGATAAGATCCGCAACGTCGCCCTGCTCGGACACAGCCATGAGGGCAAAACCAGCCTGGCTGAGGCGATGCTCTACGCCGGCGGTGGGATCGAGCGCCTTGGCCGGCCGGAGGCCGGCACCACGACCTTCGACTTCGAACCCGAGGAGATCAAGCGAAAGATCTCGATCGGCACCGCGGTAGCCCATCTGACCTGGAAAGAGCACAAGATCAACCTGCTCGACACACCCGGGTTCCAGGACTTTGTCGGTGATGTTCACGGGGCGCTGAGGGCGGCCGAAGGAGCGCTGCTCGTGGTGGGCGCTGCGACCGGTGCCGTGGTCGGTACCGAGCTTGCCTGGGCACAGCTGCGGACGACCTCGACCCCCACCCTGGTGATCGTCAACAAGATGGATAAGGAAAACGCCGACTACTGGAAAGCAGTCGACAGCATGCGCGAATTCACCCCGCGCCCGGTAGCGATCCAGGCCCCGATCGGCGAAGAGGCCGCCTTCAAGGGTGTGATCGACCTGATCGCCCGCAAGGCCTACAGCTTCGATGCCCAGGGCAAGGCGAGTGAGATCCCGCTCCCGGCCGAACTGGCTGCCGAGGTGGAGGGGCGGCGATCCCCACTGGTGGAGGCCGCCGCCGAAACCGATGATGCCCTGCTGGAAAAGTACCTCGAAACCGGAGAGCTGAGCGATGCCGAGCTCAGGGGCGCTCTCGCAAAAGGTGTCGCCGCCGGTACGGTTGTCCCGGTGCTGTGCGCCGCCTCGGCGAAATCGATCGGGATCGGCACCTTGCTCGATGCCGTCATTGCGCTGCTCCCTTCGCCTCAGAGCTGCGACGCCTCCGGACCGCCTGCCGCGCTTGTGTTCAAGACGACCGCTGATCCCTTCGTGGGACGGATCAGCTATGTAAAGGTCGTCTCCGGCGTGCTGAGCGCGAACCACCATGCCATGACCAACACCAGCAAGGACCAGCCGGAGAGGATAGGCGCGCTGGGCTTTCCAAAAGGCAAGCTGCTGGAGCCGGCGACAGAAGTGGTCGCCGGTGACATCGCGGGCATCAGCAAGCTCCAGCTAACCGCTACCGGCGAGACCCTTTCGACTCGCGAGCATCCGGTGCGCCTGCCCCGCATCGAGTACCCGGCGCGGAGTTATAGCGCGGCGGTGGGCGCGAAGAACAAGGCGGATGAGGAAAAGGTGAATGCCGCTCTGGTAAAGCTGGTCGACGAGGATCCCACGCTGACGCTCATCCACGAGCCGATCACCAAGGAATCGATTCTCCAGGGCA
>DASWQQ010000056.1:0-6557 GCA_036403615.1 Candidatus Dormiibacterota bacterium
AGCTGGAAGTTCGCCTGGAACTGGAAGAGGATCGGACCGAGCTTGACGCCCAGGCCTTCCGCAGGTTCCACCACCAGATCGATCGACTTCTGCTCGACAGCCATGCGCTTGATATGGCTGACGTAGCGGCTTCCCTTGACAGCAAATAGAAATCCGGCGGGCGCCTGATGGGCCCACGAGACAAACCGCTCCCTCGGCGGCTGACGGTAGAAGGAGTTGTTCAGCTCCACAGTGTCGAAGTGCTGAGCGTAAAAGTTGAAGTGCTCACGCGCCGGCATTTTGTCGGGATAGAAGATCTTTCGCCAGTGCGTGTAGGACCAACCTGAGCATCCGATCCGTACCTGGCCGCCGTCCATGGCCAGACTCTACCGCCGTCGGCTGTTGCTATGCCTCAGGCTGCGTCGAACTCGCCGGGGGCCCTCGCTGAAGGAACGTACTCCGTCTCCGGTGGGATGGTGAGCACCCGATCATCGGCAGCCAGCGACAGTCGCCAGCCGCCCTCGTGAACCATCCAGTGATGGTGCTGGCAGAGAAGAATCATGTTGGACAGATCGGTCTTCCCGCCGTGGGCCCAATGCACCACATGATGCGCTGAGCTCCACGAGGCGGGTCGTTCGCACCCTGGCCAGCGGCAATGACGGTCCCGCGCGTCGAGCAGACGGCGAGCGTTGCCGGACACGACGCGCTTCTCGCGTCCGGCATCGATCACGGCGGAATCGGCACCGAGCAGCACCCGGGTGATCGAGCTGTCACACGCGATTCGCTGTACGGTCCTGGCGGAGATGGGGAGCGAGAGCGCCATTTCCGCTGCAGGCGCTCCGATCAAGCCCCGGAGTGTTTCCAGGGTGGTGGTCACCTGCAGGTGAGGCCGCTGCCCCGCGTGCTGAGGCAGGGAGCCTTTGTCCATTGCATGGCTGGCGAGTTCCACGAGTGCATCGGCCTGGCGGCGCTCGCGGCACCTGCCGTCGTCGGCGCCGGAGGGCTTCGCCAGAGGCTCGATGGCGGTCCTTATCGCCGCGGCCCCAACAGAATCAAAGGCTCCTTTCAAGAGGAGCCAGCCGTCCTCGCCGTCGTTGAGCTGAAGGAATCGCATCTCTGCGTTCTCGCGCTGTTCCTTCAAGACACCGTCGGCATCGGCACGGTGACGAACGTGAAGACAGTGGTACCAGAGGCGGCTCACGCTGCTCGTTTGAGCGGCCTGGAGGAGCGGTGCCTCCTCGAAAGGCTGCGCTGTCGGCGACTGGGTCAGCGCTTCAGCAGTCCGCGCGATGACTGACAGGTGCCCGAAGCCAATGCTGCCCTCGGCCAGCGCGGCTGCGGATTGCGGAAGATTCTGCAACTGTTCCCCGACATTGACTCGGTCGCCGGCGACGCTACCTGACGTCTTGCAGTAGTGGCGGATCCAGTGGACGGCGGAGTTCGAACCCCAGTCCTTCCACAGGTCGCTCTGAGCGAGAAGGGATGAATCTTTCGCGAACTCAATCTCTTGCTGGTCGATCAGGCGGCGCTGAAGCATCAGGTCGTAGGCGATCTGCTCGCGCGAGCGACCGGCCTTGTCACGCGCGCAATATCGCTGCTGGGCTTCGAAGAGCAACTCCATCTCGGGAGCCATTCGAGCGCCTTCCACCCACTCGAGCTCCGGGCTTATCGACGAGGAGAGGCTCACCGACGCTCTGCCTGGAAAGATTGCCGGGGCAAGGCTTTCGGCGCGGAATCCCCTTTCCCCATCGCCAGACCATTATACGAACATATGTTCGCACCTGTCAAGTTTCGGCGCCGGTTTCTCGGTGAGAGAATCCAGTACGTGGTAACGGCCATCGTCCTGATCGAGGCGGAACGTGATGCCATTGCCAGGCTGGGTCCAGCGCTGGCTGACGTGCCGGGCGTGGCCGAGGCCTATTCGGTGACGGGAGAGTTCGACTTCGTTGCTGTTCTGCGGGTGAAGGACCACGAGGAAATCGCCGAGGTAGTGACCTCCAGGCTCTCACGAGTTCCCGGCATCATCAAGACTCACACGCACGTGGCCTTCAAGGTCTACTCCAGGCATGACCTGGAGGCGATGTTCAGCGTCGGGCTACCGCAGACCCAGTAGGCCCCGATTCTTGAAGGAATGGGTCAAGGCACGGCCGATCGTCGCCTTCTTCGTACTCAGCTACATCGGGACCTGGATCATCTGGGTGCCGGTACTGCTTTCAAAGCAGGGTCTCGGACTCGCATCGTTCGACATCCCGATTCCGCCGCCACTCTTCTTAATTGTGAGCACCATCACCGGGCCAACCCTGGCAGCCTTCCTGGTTGAGCGGGTGGTGGGTGGTCGGGACGGTGTTCGAGCCTTGCGTCATCGGGTCCTGCATTTCCGGGTGAACCTGGGATGGTACCTGCTGGTGATATTCGGGCCCCTGGTCATTTTGCTGGTCGCGTCGCTCTGGACCGGAGTGTCGCCAGTGACGACGCTGGCGCAGCACTGGGAGTTGATTTTCACGTCATTCTTGCCGGCAACCGCACTCGGGCTGATCGTGACGATCTTCGAGGAGATCGGATGGATGGGCGCTGCTTTGCCGCGACTTCAGGCGGCCCGGGGACCGCTTATCGCCTGCATCATCCTGGGTCCGCTCTGGGCAGCCTGGCACTTACCAAGCTTCTTTGTGGCGGGCTCCGGCGGCGCTTCGACGACCGGGATCAACCTCCCTTTGATCGGGCTGCAGCTGCTCGTGCTCTCCCTGCTGGCGATCGCCTTCCGCGTGGTTGCCACCTGGATTTTCAACGCCACGGCGATGGCGGTCCCCCTGATCATGCTTCTCCACTCTGCCTTCGATCAGGCGCCCGCTTTGTTTGGTGAGTTGAAGATTCGCGAGTTCAGCGGCAACGCTCTCGACTTCACCAATTACGCTGCCTGGGCCGTTTGCGCCGTGATCGTCGCGATCCTGACTCGCGGCCGACTCAAGGTGGCTTGACTAGCGAACATTTGTTCGGTACCATCGAACCAGCCTCAGCCGCCTGGTTTGCGTCCCCAATCGGAGGCCTGATGTCATCGCGGTGCCTTAGTCATCTCGTTGTGCGGGACGTGAACATATGCCGGACCGACTCCAACAAGCCATCACGGTCCTCCAGACCCGTTTCGGGAGCGCCGCACCACGCCCGGCCCAGCCCGATCATCCAGCCCGTCCCTCGGGTATCGCGGAACTCGATGATCTAACCGGGATCGGCGGCTGGCCGGTTGGACGGTTGAGCTTGCTTGCCGGCCCGATCGGTTCCGGCAAACGAACGATCGCCCAGCGCAGCGTGGCAAGTGCGAGTCGAGAGGGATCCGTGGTTTACATCGATTTTCCCGGCCGCCTCGATCCCCAATTTCTGAGCCGGTTCGGCGCCGACCTTGGCCGTCTGCTGATCGTTCGGCCGAAAAACATAAGAGAAGGGATGGCCAGCGCTCGGGTACTGGCCCGAGCCGGAGCGGACCTGGTCTGTCTCGACCTGCCAAGGACGCGCGAAGCCGGTATCGATGCTGAGCTACCTCACCTGCTTCACCGCGTCGCGGAGGCCACGTCCACCTTGCTCCTGATTCAGGATGCCGAAGCCGATGATGCGGTGCGCTACTACGCCAGTTTGATCCTTGCTTTCCAGCGCAGCGCCTTCATCTTTGGCCGGGATGGCGACCTGAAGGGTTTGCAGCTGGAGGCAACCGTGATGAAGAACCGGCTGGCGGCGCCGGGACGGCGTGCCCGCTGGCTGATGCCGTACCCGATCCCATGATCGCCTGCATCCGGACTCCACATCCGTCGCTGGTCGCCGCCTGGTTGACTGCACCTGCCTTACGCAACCAGCCGCTGATACTCGGCGGCCTCGCGAACGAGCGCGGAACCGTGATCGCCGCTTCGACCGAGGCACGCGCGCTCGGGGTCAGGGAGGGGAAGTCATTGAACCAGGCTCAACAGGTGGCGCCGGACGCCATCTTCCAGCCGGCCGATGAGCCGGCCACCGCCCGGGTGCGTGCCCGCCTGCTTGCGACCTTGCACGGCATCAGCCCGGAAGTTGCGGCGGCTGATGACCCCGGTTACGCCTTCTTGAGGCTCGATAGCCTGGCACTGCGCTGGCCGGACCGCAGGCGGTTGCTCGAGGAGATCGTCCGGCGCGTCGAATCTACACTCGCGGTGCCACCAGCCATTGGCGTCGCCGGCACGTTGTTCGTCAGCAAGGTGGCGGCCGACCAGGCCGAGCCACGCGCTCCGGTGATCGTCGAAGTCACACAGACGAGTGCCTACCTGGCGGCGCTTTCGGTCGATGTCCTGCCCATTGATGAAGACCTGCGCCAGTACCTGGAGCTGCTCGGGCTCAGGACACTGGGAGCTCTTCAAGCGATATCGCGCCCGGCATTCCGCCGACAGTTCGGCATCAAGGCGCTCGAGGCTTACGACCTTGCGCTGGGTATCGATCGGCGCCGTTTGCGAAGGTGGCATCCGCCGCACCGGATCGAGGAGGCCCAGCCGCTCGAACCGCCGATCGACGACACGCAGGCGCTGCAATTTATCGCCCACGCCCTATCCGAACGGATCAGCGAATCACTACTCGCTGCCGGGTTGGGAACCCGAATGATCCGGATCGTGCTCGACCAGGAAGGTATCGGCCCCTTGCTCATCGAGGTGAGCTTCGCCTATCCGGTGACGATGACCGGCGAGATCTTCGACGGCATCCGCCCCCGGTTGCTCAAGGCATCGATTGCCGCGCCGCTCGAGCGGATCACCGTGCGCGCCGGCCGGCTGGAGCCCGGCTACATGCGCCAGCCCGGCCTGCTGCTGAGGCGCGATGGCTTTCAGGAATCACTTGCCGATGCCATCGCTCGGCTGCAGGAGGAATACCGTCCCGAACTGGTGCAGCGGGCCAGCCTGCGACAGGACGCGCCGCCTCTGCCTGACCGGCGAATCCTCTGGAAGCCGGCATGACCGAGCTGCTGGCGCCGCCGCGATCGGTCCGTGTCCGTCTGGATCAGGAAGGTCTCCCGACGCACCTCGAGTCGGCTGCCGGCTGGCAGCCGGTAACACGCGTACTCAATCGCTGGCGAATCGACTGCGAGTGGTGGCGGAGCCCGGTCTCGCGCGAGTACTGGCGTCTGCTGATCGACGACGACCTGGCGCTGGAGTGCTACTGCAACCGCGCCACTTCGGAATGGTTCGTCGAGCGCGTCTATGACTGACGCCTACCCCCCACCCCGACCCTCCCCCGCAAGGGGGGAGGGAGATTATGTCGAGCTGCACTGCCATTCCAACTACTCATTTCTTGAAGGTGCATCACATCCTGAAGACCTCGTCGCGCGGGCACGCGACCTCGAGATGTCGGCGCTGGCGATCACCGATCGCAATGGGCTCTACGGCGCGGTCAAGTTCTTTGGCGCCGCGCAGCGCGCCGGCATCAAGCCGATCATCGGCACCGTGCTCACCATCGACGACGGCACCAGGCCGCCGAAGGACAGGGTCGACTTCGACCGCTGGGGTGACCGCCTGCTTCTGCTCGCCGAGGACAAGGTCGGTTACACCAACCTCTGCCGGCTGATCAGCATGGCGCAGATGCCCAACGCCAAGTTGATGGCGCGCCTGCCGGCCGATGATCTGGTCGGCCACAGCAGCCACCTGATCGCGCTGGTCGCCGATCCCAAAGACAGGTTGCCCTTCTACCAGGAGGTATTCGGCCGTGACCGTGTATTTCTCGAGCTCTACGACCACCTCGACTCGAATGACCGCGGGCGAAACCAGGCACTCCTCGACCTGGCCGAGCAGCATCATGCCCCGCTCGTCGTCACCAACGAGGTCTTCTATGCGACGCAGGACAGTCACCGGCTGCACGACGTCATCACCGCCATCCGTCATCGCACCACGCTTGACGAGGCGCACCGCTACCTGCACGGGAACACCGAGCATGCGCTCAAGTCCGGGAGTGAGTTGCGCCAGGTCTTCAGCCGGTACCCGTCGCGCGTAGCGGAGGAAGGGATGCGGAACGCCGCCGAGATCGCCGGGCGGTGCAACTTCAGCTTCGACCTGGTCAGCGCCCGCTTCCCCGGATTCCCGGTAAGCGCCGGCGAAACGCCCTTCTCCTTTCTCTACCGTCTCTGCCAGGAGGCCGTGCGCGAGAAATACCGGCCGGTCACACCCGAGGTTGCGGCCCGGCTTCAGAAAGAGCTGGATGTGATCGACAAGACCGGCTTCAGCGAGTTCTTCCTGATCAACTGGGACCTGATGCGCTTCGCGCGCGCCCGCGGCATCCCCGGCCAGGGGCGAGGATCCGCGGCGGACAGCATCGTCGCCTACCTGCTGGGGATCACGCGGGTGGACCCGATCGAGCACAACCTGCTCTTCGAGCGCTTCCTGCACGAGGAGATGACCACCACACCCGACATCGACATCGATTTCTCCAGCGAGCACCGCGAGCAGGTAATCCAGTACGTCTACGAAAAATACGGGCCCGAGCGCACCGGCATGGTCTGCAACGTCGTGACCTACCGGCAGCGCTCCGCCATCCGCGAGGTGGGCAAGGCGCTTGGCTTCAAAGAAGAGACGATCGATCACCTG
>DASWQQ010000057.1:0-5667 GCA_036403615.1 Candidatus Dormiibacterota bacterium
GATGCGGCTGCGACTGCGGGGGGCAACGCCGTCGACGATTAGGCTCCGGAGGGCGCGCGGAAGCTGCGGGGTCTGAGCAGCCTCCTTGTGGAGGTGCTCCCTCAGCTCGCGCTCGAATTTGTCACTCATCCGATTTCCTCCTCTGAGCCGGTTAACTCGCGTAACCGGCGCAGCGCCGTCTTCAATCGCGATTTCAGCGTGTCGACCGGAACGTTCAGCGCCTTCGCCGCGTCTTCAACGCTCAGGTCCTGGTAGTAATGCAGGACGATCGCCGCGCGCTGCTCGGGCTTCAGCAGGTCAAGGGCCCGGGCCAGGTCCATCCGCGCTTCCGTGGATACCTCGCGCTTGCTGCCGCCGAACCGGCCGAATCGCTCCGTCAGCGCCTGAAACCGATGCCGCCGCCGGTAGGTCGAAATCGCCTCGTTGGTCGCAATCCGGTTGAGCCACGGACCTGGCTCCTCGTCGCGCAGGCTGCCGATCTGTCGCCAGGCCTTGAGGAAGGTCTCCTGGGTCGCATCTTCCGCCAGCGCCTGGTCGCGAAGGATCAAACGTGCCGTCCGCAGGACTTGCAGGCCATAACGATCGACCACCTCCTGGAAGGCGTCGCGATCGCCATCGCGCCAGCGCTCGATGGTGCGGCCAAGGACAGGGTCCATGAGCATGCCCATCGTATAGACGCCGCGAGGGCCGTGAACGGGTGAAACATATTTACCCCCCACCCCGACCCTCCCCCACGAGTGGGGGAGGGAGAAGGACCCTCACCACGAGGAGGGGAGGGGAAGGGAGATCGACTACTTCCGTGTGACCAGGCGGAGACCGACGAGGGTGGTACCTCCGGCAAGGGCAAGGAGTCCGACTGCGATCTGGGCCAGGGGAAGGCCGCCAGACTGAGATGGCGCCTGGGAATGGCCGGTGGTGGCCAGGTCAGAGGGAGTCGTGTCCGCGGCCTGGGATCCCGGAGCGACGGTTGGCGCCGTGCTGGCGCTCACCGGGGTTGTTGATTGAACGGCGTCCGGCGCAGTTTGAACGTCGATCACCAGCCGGGTCGGGCCGCTGAGCTCGAGGGCGCGGAAGCAGGCCGTCCTGGAGAGGCCAACGCCGTAGCTCGTCACTCGCTCGAAGTCACCGATGTTTGCGACCTCGCGGATGGCCGGAAGGGCCGGCTTGATGTCGGAGGGGGCTCCGCTGCCTTCGGTCGTATTACGAAGGACCGCCTTGATGCCGGCCGAGCCCGCGAGCCTGACCGGTTGGCCACTGGCGTCCCTTACGAACGTGGAAGAAGACTGCGGTGTCAGGCTGTAGGCGGGAACCGCTCCCGCAGCGGATGGTGCGAACTCGATGACGAGGCGGTCGTAGCCGTCGTGGTGGGCGGCACGGATCGTGGCGACCGTACCGGGAACTCCGCTGATGCCCCCTGACTTGCTGCTGCAGGTGAAGGAGTTGTCAGCCGACGCCGTAACGATTCCGCTAAATGCCGCCGCTGCCGTTGCCGCCGCGAATGAGATCAAAAGTTGCCGGCGCATGATTGTTTCCTCCTGATGAATACCTGGATGCCGGTCCCATCGACCGTTCACTGATCAAGACGCCGTCAGTGGGCTCGGCGGGTGAGCTAAGCGACGTCCGCTAGCCTGTTGGTTCACCTATTACTGGCACAAGGGGGGGACTTGAATGGCAGGCCCGGACAAGACCGGCCGCAGGGCGCTCATCACCGGCGCCTCGGCAGGGATCGGCGCGGCATTGGCGGAGGCCTTAGCCGCTCGTGGCGATGACCTCATCCTGGTGGCGCGGCGGCGTGATCGGCTCGAGGAGATGCAGAGGTCGCTGGGCACGCGATACAGGGTCTCGGTCGACCTGCTGCGCGCGGACCTGACCAAAGCCGAGGACCTCGACCGGGTTGAGGCGGCGATCGAATCCGACAGCAGCCTCGGACTGGTTGTGAATAACGCCGGCTTTGCGGGCTACCGTCCCTTCAAGGATCTGGACCCTGGGGTCGCTGACGACTTGATCGGACTTCACGTTCGAGCCGTGATGCGGCTGTCCAGAGCGGCCCTTCCGGGGATGCTGAAGCGGCAGTCGGGCGCCATCGTCAATATTGCCTCGCTGCTGGCCTTTTCCGGATCGCTGCCGACGAATCCGCTGCCCGCACGGGCGACCTATGCCGGTGCCAAGGCATTCATCGTCGTCTTCACCCAGCTGCTCGCAACCGAGCTGGCCGAGACCGGGGTCCGCGCCATGGTGGTGTG
This sequence comes from Candidatus Dormiibacterota bacterium, assembly GCA_036403615.1. Taxonomy (GTDB): domain Bacteria; phylum Chloroflexota; class Dormibacteria; order CF-121; family CF-121; genus JALYYC01. The sequence continues at coordinate 2,244 of DASWQQ010000057.1, forward strand.
CCCCGGCATTGTTGCGACGGAGTTCCACACGGTCGCCGGGATGGGCGGCCCGTTGCCCGGATCGATGAGTGCCGAGGATGTGGCGCTGGCGACGCTACGCGGGTTGGATGCCGGCGAAGTCCTGTGCATTCCGGGCCTCGAGGAGACAGAGCGGATCAGTTCAGCCAACGACGCCCAGGGCAAGCTGATGCTGGCGGGAAACAAACCGCTGCTGGCGGCGCGCTACCGCCGCTGATCAGGCGGCCTGGACGCGGTTGCGGCCGCCGGCCTTGGCCTGGTAGAGAGCGCGGTCGGCGGCCAGCATCAGGCTGGTCGGATCCTGGCCGTCGCCGGGAAAGCTGGCGACGCCGAGGCTGATGGTGACCGGCTGGGTGGTGCCAAAAAAACGACCGTTCTCGGTCAGGCTCCGCAACGACTCGGAGAGGGCCAGCCCGCCGCTTTTGTCGGTGTCGGTCATCATGATGGCGAATTCCTCGCCACCGGTGCGGAAGGCGGCATCGGTGACGCGTTTTGGAACCATCTGAATCAGGCGAGCGACCTGCTGCAGGGCCCGGTCGCCTTCCTGGTGGCCATACCGGTCGTTGATCTGCTTGAAGTGGTCGATGTCGGCGACGATCAGGGAAAGCTGCTGACCCATCTGCTGGGCACGCTGCAGCTCCTGCGCCAGCAGCCGGTCGAACTCGCGGCGGTTGTGGAGGCCGGTCAGGGGATCGATACGGGAGAGGGTGTCGATGAACTCGTACATGGTCGCGTTCTGGATCGCCATGGCGGCGTGGCCGATGACGGTTCGCAGGAATGCCCCGTCTTCGACTGTGTAGGCGGGGCGGAGCCGGGAAACCAGGGCAACGATCCCGATCCTCTCACCGCGCGCGTCCAGCAGCGGCGCGGCCATGCAGGGCATCTCGCGAGCGAGCCACAACGGCGTCACGAGACCGGCGTCGCCGGCCAGGACGGTAGACACCCAGCGGTCGCTGGGGTTCAAGGAGCTCGGGAAACTCTCCGCGACCTTTACGGCGAGCTCGAAGGATCCCTGAGGCGCCCTGATCCAGATCGCCACCCCGTCACCGGCAAAGAAGCGACTGAGGCCGGCGCTCAGGCGGTCGAGCACGGCGGAGAGCTGCATCACCTCGTTGAACTCGGCCATCAGGTCGATCAGCGCCCGCGCCTGGCCGTAACGGCGCTGGAGCTCGCCGTTCTGCTCGGCAAGCTGGCGCTGGCGCGCGACGACGGGTTCGGTGAGCGACCAGAGCTGAAGGAGGGCTGCGTCAGCCAGCTTGTCCCTGGTCAGAGGGGGGGCCTCTTTCAGTCCTTCCGGAGTCAGCGCACTGATCGCGGCCAGTGCTGCCCGTTGGGGCGCCTGAAAACGCTTCGCCAGCCGGAATCCAGCCGCTCCGGCGACAAGCAGGGTCAGGAGCGCTGCCGCAAGTAGGGCGTACGGAAGGACGATCTGGAGGATTGTCACCAGTGATGCAACGCCGTACGGGGATCGAAAACGGCAGCCTTACGAACGCAGTTACGGTGGGCGCCGTCCTGGCTAGGCGGGGCCCGGCTCGACGATGACTCCGTCTGACCTCCTGTAGACGTTGCGGACGCCGGGGATGGCGACGACCAATAGGCTGGGGACGGCGATGATCAGGGCGGCGGCCGTAAGGGTTGGTGCGGTCCCGAAGTGGGCGGCGGCCGGGCCGGCGACCGCGTATCCGATCGGAAGTGGGATCGATGAGATCATCCAGTCGTAGGAGGTGACCCGCGACATGACGTGGGGCGGGATCAGTTGCTGCATCGTCGTCTCCCAGACCTCATTGAGAAAAATCAGGCCGGCGTATCCGAGTACACAGGCCGCGGCGATAACGGGGACGGGGGAGGGAGGGATGAGGGCGAGGGGCTGCAGCGCCGCCAGCGCGAGAGCCACGTTACCGGCCACCAGGGGCCGTGACGGCCTGAACCGCAGCGCAAGCAGGCCACCTGAGATCGCCCCGATCCCCAGCGCGGCGGCGATCACACCCCAGGACGAGGGGCCGCCGAGCTGACGCGCGGCTATCACCGGACCAAGAACGAAAAAGGCGGCGATGCCGAAGCTCCAGAGGGCATGGGCACAGAGGTTGAGCCAGTACCACGGCCGGATCGCGAATTCGTGCCAGCCGCGGGCGAGGTCGCGCAGGAACGACTGGCGAGCACGCCCTAGCCGGCCGGGTACCCGAAGCAGTGCCAGGCTGAAGGCGCTGACAAGGAAGGTAAGGGAGTTGATGACGAACACCCAGCCCGGCCCAAAGAAGGCGACCATAAGGCCTGAGAGAGCCGGTCCAACGACCGAGGTTGCGCTGCGCGACAAACCCATCAGAGCGTTTGCCTCCTGCAGGCCCGACGCGGCCACCGTCTCCGGAACCAGACCGCTGGTCGCCGGAAGGAAGAAGGCAGAAGCAGCCCCAAAGAGGATGCCTCCCAGAAGCAGGTGCCAGACCCGCGCCGAACCACTTATCAGTAAGAGCCCTATCACGATTTGCTGGCCCGCCCGGACCACGTCAGCCGCCAGCATTACCAGTTGACGGGGAAGGCGGTCGGCCCAGACGCCGCCCACGAGGAAGAATACGACCCGACTGGCCGCGGTCGCTGCCAGAACCAGGCCAAGCTCAGAGGCGGACCCACCGATTCGAAGAACGGCGAAGGCAAGGGCAACCGAGACGAGACCATCGCCGACCGCCGAGACGGTCTGGCCCATCCACAGCAGCCGGAAGCTGCGCTCCTGGAGGGGCTTTAGTGAGGCCGGCAGGCGCACTCGGGGAGTCTATTCCGTCAGGTCCGGGCGGCGGTCGAAAGGGTCAACCCCTCCCCCGGGGTTCAGGGGAGGGAAGGGGGAGGGGCTGAAGAGATCGGGGGCGCTACTCGTTCCCTTCGAACTGGTGGTCGGCGTTGGCGGCGGTGTCGTTATGCCCGCCGGCGGCGTCGCCGGCAGGATCGGTCGATGACGGGGCCTCGGTCGCGTCGGGGGCTTCCGGCGCGGTGCCCGCGGGCTCGGCCTGCGTGGTCGGAGTCGGTGTCGCGGTCGCGGGCGCGAGGGCGGCCAGCGCAGCGACAGGTGCGCCGGCGACCTTTGCCGGTGCCTGCTGGACCACAGCGGTGCGGGCCGCAGCCTGTCCCGCCGGCGCCTTGGCGGCCGCCGAGATCACTGAGCCGGCGCCAATGACGGTCACTACCGGCAATCCCACCATCGCGAGCAGTTTGATCAATCGCATTCTTCACTACCTCCACGACTTGAATTCGCCCGACCCAATCGGCCGGAGCGCGCCTAGATTGACAGGCCTGGCTAAACCGGTCCTGAACTCTGAGCCCCAGTCACGTTTAGCCGTTCTTTAGCCTGGGCGCGGATAGTAGGTGGCATGAGGATTCTCCTGGTTGAGGATGACCGGCGGCTCGCCGCCAGCCT
>DASWQQ010000058.1:0-8641 GCA_036403615.1 Candidatus Dormiibacterota bacterium
AGCTGGGCTTACTCTGTCTTGATCACTTCGCGGCCATCGTAGTAGCCGCAATTCTTGCAGATGGTGTGCGGCCGCCTGGGCTGGTGACATTGCGAGCAGTCGACCAGTTGAATGCGTTTGAGCGCAAGGTTCGCGCGCCGCTCACCCTGCCGGGCATGCGCGTAGCGTGTCTTTGGAAGTGCCATAGGCAGGAATTATAAGGCGGCACCGCCGGGGCGTCCCCGCTGGCTCGAAAGCTCAACCTCCTTCGCTGCCGGCGCCCGGAGTGCTTCGACGCCCTTTTTGACCGTGGCTACGGTCCTCAGCAACTGGGCTTCGAGGGATTGCATCACGTCCCAGGCATAGCGGTCCGCCGCCCGGCGCACCTCCTCGGCGCGGGACGAAGCATCGCGCAGGATCGTCTCCGCCTGCTTTTCGGCCCGTCTGATCAACTCCTGCTGACCCATCATCGTCTGGGCCCGCTCGCTGGCCCGAGTGATGGTCCTGGCGGCCTCGGCCTGCGCTTCGGAAAGCAGCCTTTGCTGCTCCTGCAGAGTCCAACGGGCCTGCTTGATCTCATCGGGAAGGCTCAGGCGCAGATCGTCGATACAGCCAAGTACCTCCTCCTGGTCAATGACCACCGTCCGGGTCAACGGGATCTGACGGCTGTGGGCGATCAAATATTCGAGACGATCGATCGATTCATGGATTGTCATGTGGCCTCTCCCTTGATCCAAGACGTTGTTTGAGTGGTTCGACGACGCTGGGTGGGACGAAGTCCGCGATGTCCCCGCCAAAGGCGGTCAGCTCCTTGATCAGGCTGGAGCTTAAAAAGAGGTGGCGCAGGCTGGTAGGGATGAAGACGGTCGTGACATCGGGCTCGAGCCTGCGGTTCATGAGGGCCATCTGAAACTCACTCTCGAAGTCTGACACTGCCCGCAGCCCGCGAACAATTACCCTTGCTCCCGCATGGCGGGCGAACTCGATGGTGAGCCCGTTGAACGTACTCACGTCGACGCGCGGCATCTCGCCAATGCTCGCCCTGATCATCGCAACCCGCTCCTCGGTGCTGAAGATGGGTGTCTTGCTCGGGTTTTCGATCACCGCAATCACGACACGCTCGAAGATTCCCGCGGCTCGATGAAGGATGTCCAGATGACCGAAGGTGAGCGGGTCGAAACTACCTGGGTAGACAGCGGTCGTCATGGAAACCGCAGAAAGGTTAGCCGAGTTGCGCCGTAGTCACGCTCGCGAACAAGAGATAGCTGGGCCAGCAAAGGCAGTGCCTGGTCACGGTGATGCTCGACGACAACCATTGCCTGCGGCCGCAGTGGTGAGCCGTCGAGGATGGTAACCGCTTCAGCCAGCGTGCGCCCGTCCTGGTAGGGGGGATCGAGGAGCACCAGGTTGAAGCTCGAGAGGTCGCTCTGATGCGCCCGCAGCCAATGCGTGGCCTCGGCGCGCGCGACATCGCCGTGTTGGGCGAAGCCCGTTAAGGCCAAATTCTCGGCCACGATATTAGCACAGGCTCGATCGATTTCAACAAAGGTTGCCGATGCCGCACCACGCGAGAGAGCCTCGACGCCGAGCGTGCCCGCCCCGGCGAACAGGTCGAGTACCCGCGCACCGCGTATGCTGTCGCCGATGATATTGAAGAGGGCCTCGCGAACCATCGAGGTGGTGGGCCGGGTCGATTTCCCCGGGGGGGTCTTCAGGGCACGCCCGCGATGGACACCGGCAGTAACCCGTGTGGCTGGGCCCGACACTGAATGAGTAAAACACGCGGGGGGCGGGTTACATGGTCGTCTTAGAGACGCTCCTGGGAATCTTGCTGGTGCTGGCGCTTCCGGTTATAGCCGGCATGGTGGTTGGGTGGACATTAACCCTGCTGCGGCCACTCCCGCCCTTGGGCCAACCTCCGCAGCGAACAGAACAACCTCGGATCAGTCCAGAGCAAACACCTGACGGTACGCCGAAAGCTGCTGGCGGAGCGACGGCTCGCCGGAAAGCGACGGGTCGCGGTCCAGGAGGCGGACGGCCTCGGACTGGGCGTCGCTGATCAAGGCGGCATCGAGCAGGTTGGCCATTCGGAAATCCTTACCGTGCTGGCGGTAACCGTGCAGTTCACCCATACCCCGTAGGCGAAGGTCGATCTCGGCCAGATCGAAGCCGCTCTGGTGGGCGACCACAGCGTTCAACCGTTCGTAGGTCGCGGCATCATCCGCATCCGTGAAGAGCAGACAGTATGACTCGTGGGTTCCACGTCCGACTCGGCCGCGGAACTGGTGCAGCTGGGCGAGACCAAAGCGCTCGGCGCCCTCGATCATCATTACAGTTGCATTCGGAATATCGATCCCCACTTCAACCACCGACGTCGATACCAGGATGGCCACCTCGCCGCGCTGGAAGCTGGCCATCGTCGCCTCCTTCTCCGCGGCTTTCAGGCGACCGTGCAACAGCCCGATCCGGCCGGCAAGCTCGGGAAAGACACCGGTGCGTAGCTTCTCCGACTCGGCAGTGGCCGAGCGCACGCCGAGCTTGTCCGACTCCTGGATCAGGGGGCAGATAACGAATACCTGGCGCCCGGCGACTACCTGTTTCCTGATGAAGTCGTAGGCCTGGGCGCGGCCGCCGGGAGGAACGAGGCGGGTGATCACCGGTCGGCGCCCGGGTGGCATTTCCTTGACGACCGAGATGTCGAGGTCACCAAAGAGGGTCAGGCCCAGCGTCCGAGGGATCGGCGTCGCGGTCATCGAAAGGAAGTGCGGGCGGTTCTCGGTCTTCTGTCGCAGAGCGAGCCGCTGGCTTACTCCGAAGCGGTGCTGCTCGTCGACCACGACCAGGGCCAGCTGGCTGAAGCGCACTTCCTGTTCGATCAGGGCATGGGTACCCACCAGCACCGGCAAGCTCCCCTCGGCGAGCGCTTCCAGCATGGGTCGGCGGGCCGCGACCGGCGTGCTGCCAAGCAGCAGGCCGACGCTGATGCCAAAGGGCCGCAAGATCGTCTCGATTACTTCAGCGTGCTGTCTCGCCAGTAACTCCGTGGGCGCCAGCAAGGCCGCCTGGAAGCCGGCCTGGGCCGCGTGGTGGATCGCCATCGCGGCGACCACGGTTTTTCCGGAGCCGACGTCTCCCTCCAGCAGGCGGTTCATCGGACGCGGCTCGGCCATGTCCTTGAGGATTTGCCAGGCGGCGAGCCGTTGCGCGTTGGTCAGCTTGAACGGTAGCGATGCCACGAAGCCGCGGGCCACCGGCTCCTCGAAGGGGACCGGGTGGGCGCTGTGCATCCTTCGGGCCCGCTTTGCCACCTGAGCCGCGACCTCAATCAGAAACACTTCCTCGAAGGCAAGCCGCTGACGGGCCGCCTCAAGCGACTGCGGCGAGTCAGGAAAGTGAACCTGGCGCACGGCGACCGGCCGCCGCATCAAGGTACGCCGCTGGAGTAGTTCGGCCGGTAGGAATTCCTCGAGCTGGTCGGCCAGGCCAAGCACGGTCTGGATTTTTGACCTGAGCCAGCGTGACGTCAGCTTCTCCGTTTCGCGGTATGTCGGCACGAGGCGGGCGGCGTGCCTGGGATCGCTCGAGACCGGCTCGTAATCGGGGTTCTTCATCAGCAGCCCGCTTTCGAGGGCGACCTCACCCGCCAAAAAAACCTGGTCCCCGGCGTGAAGCTGACGCGCCACCCAGGGTTGGTTGAACCAGACAACCCTGAGGCGCCCAGAGTCATCTGCGAGCAGTGCCTCTGTAAGCGGCATACGCTTGTAAGGCGTCCTTCGTGCCGCGATCTGCTCGATACGGCCCCTGACCGTCGCTTTGAGGCCGGGCATGGCCTCGGCGATCGGCACGAGGGCCGTGAAATCGTCGTGCTTTCGGGGGAAAAAGAGCAGCAGGTCACGGACGGTCTGAATTCCCAGTTTTTCCAGGCGTCCGCGATAGACATCGCTGACCCCGGTGATAGTGCTCACCGGCTCGTCGAGACTGCGAGCGGGCACGCTCAGACGGTCAGGTAGGTGATCCCGATCACACCGGGCCCGGTGTGTGTCGCCAGCACCGGCCCGATCTCACTGACTATGACCTCGAGTTCCGGATATCCCGGGGCCAACCGTGCCCGGAGGTGTTCGGCCTCGCTCTCGGCGGCTCCATGGAGCACCGCCAGCCGCATTATCCGGCCATCGCGGCGCAACATTTCGACCAGGCGATCGAGCATCTGGGGCCGGCCGCGAGCGCGGCCAAGTGGTACCACCTCGCCATCGCGAAGGGTGATTAGCGGCTTGAAATTGAGCAGCGAGCCGACCAACGCTCTCGCCTTCCCGATCCGGCCTCCCCGCTCAAGGTACGTCAAGGTATCGATGGCGCAGAGGATCCGGGCCTTGGGTACGAGAGCGCCCACAGCCGCGGTCACCGTCGCGCGGTCGGCGCCGGCGGATGCCAGCCGGGCGGCTTCAAGGGCGAGGAATCCCAGGGCCATGGACGCGCTCTGCGAATCAACGACGTCGACCTTGCCGGGTACCGCCTGAGCCGCCATCAGGGCCGCGTTGTAGGTGCCTGAGACCTTGCCAGAAAGCATCACCGCCACGACTTCGTCAACTCCCGAGGTCAGCTTGCGGAAAACCTCCTCGAATACGCCCACGGAAGGCTGGGAGGTTCGGGGTAATTGACTCGCGGCCTTCAGCTTCCGGAAGAACTCTGCGCTGCTGAGGTCGACGCGATCACGGAAGACCTCGTCGCCGAAGTGGACGTTGAGCGGGACCACCGTGATTCCGGCGGCCCGCTGCTGCTCTAGCGAGAGGTCCGCGGTGGAATCCGTAACGATTCGCACCACGCAGGGAAGTATAGGCGAGCCCTGACGGGCCCCTCACGGGACGGCAACGTCCCTGTTCCGTAACGTTTGCATACGGTCCGAACTGCTACACCAGTACTGCCGTGCTTGTTCGACCGTTTCCCTCCGAAAGCCGTCGCAGGCAGGCCACCATCCTGACCGCTTTCCTGGGATTCCAGGGACTCGACGCGCTTACCACCCACATCGGCCTGCAGGGCCAGCACCAGGAACTGAACCGGATAATGGGTCCGGTGATCGCCCTTCACGGTGAGCTGGCTGGTTATGCGGTCAAGGGCATCGCGGTGGCGGTACTGCTCGCCATCCTGATGCTGCTACAGCATCGCAAGCCACGGGTATGGCACGCCTACCACGTGGCCGCCTGGGTAAGCGCCAGCGCTGTACTGGCGAACGTATTGCAAATTCTGTAGCAGGAAGGTCGCGTCATTCGACGGCGACGATGTAGGGATAGATGGCCTGGTCGCCCGATTGGAGCTCCACCGAGGCCGCCGGGAAGCGCCTGGAAATTGCGGTCCGCACCGCCTCGCGCTCGTCGTCCGGAGCATCAACACCTGCGTAGACGGTGACCGTGCGCACCGAATCGGCAGGCACCTCGTCAAGAACCGAGTCGACCACCGACTGATGCGACGCTCCCGTGGCGACGATCCGATCGTTCAAGAGTCCTATCACGTCACCTTCTTTGACCTGGACACCGTCCATCGCCGATGCTCGCACCGCCCGTGTCACCTCGATGGTCTTGACCTCATTCAGAGCATGGGTCATAGCGCTGGCATTGGCTTCCAGATCCGCACTGAAATCAAAGGCAAAGAGGGCCGCGATGCCCTGTGGCAGACTCCGGGACGGCACCACCCTGACCCGCTTTTTGGTGAGCTCCGGAACTTGCTGCGCCGCCATGATGGTATTGCCGTTGTTTGGAAGCAGCAGTACGTCATTCGACGGCACCGACTCGACCGCCGACAGCATGTCCTCGGTGGAAGGATTCATGGTCACGCCTCCGCTGACGACGGAATCGACCCCCAGGCTCTCGAGGATCCTGCCAAAGCCATCACCGCTGGCCACCGCCACCACTGCGAGGTGCTTCAGGCTGTTCGGCCTTCGGGCCACGTCGCCCTGCAGGCGGTGGTGCTGTGCCGACATGTCGTCGACCTTGAGCCTGGTTAGCTTGCCCAGGGCGCTGGCGTAGCCGATGACGTCCGCCGGCTCATGCGTGTGCACGTGAACCTTGATCGCCGCCTCGTCCCCAACCACCAGCGCTGACTCACCCCTCCGCTGGATCTCACTTCGCACCGCGTCGACCGGAAGTGAGTCGCCGTTGATGATGAATTCGGTGCAGTAGCCCCAGCCCGCCTCCGGCGCTGCCACCTGCTGAGGCCGGGCGTGTTTTTGGACGGGTTTCTCGAAGGCCGCCAACGCCTCGCCTCGCAGCCGTTTGAGAAATCCCTCAAGGATCAATTGAAGGCCGTAGCCACCCGAGTCGACCACGCCCGCCTCCTTGAGCACCTGTAGCTGCTGCGGAGTCTTTTCCACGGCCGCCTGTGCCGACTCGCAGGCTGCGCGGACAACGTCTGTGAGGTCGGCACTCCCCTTCGCTGTCTCACATGCCCCCGCAGCCGCCTCCCGCGCGACGGTCAACATCGTGCCTTCGGTCGGTTTGATGACGGCCCGGTATGCAACCGCCGCTCCTTCACTGAAGGCCGCTGCCAGACCCCTGGCGTCCACCGACGCCCGACCGTCCACGCCCGCGGCAAAGCCCCGGAAAATCTGGGAGAGGATGACGCCGGAATTTCCGCGCGCCCCCATCAGGGCGCCGTGAGCTGCCCTTTTGGCCATCACCGAAAGGTTGGCTTCATCGACCGAGCGGACCTCCTCGACAGCCGACTGGAGCGTGAGGAGCATATTGGTCCCGGTATCGCCATCGGGGACGGGGAAAACGTTCAGGGCGTCGACCTCGTCGCGATTGAGCGTAAGCCAGGCCACCGAGCCGAGGAGCGCCTCCTTGAACAGATGCCCATCGCATTCGGTCAGAGGCATGGTCGAGGCCCCAGCGGGGTCGCCGCGTCAGCGGCCGCCGCTGACGTGGATTCCCTGAACGTTTACGTTGACTTCGACCACGGAGAGCCCGAGCGTCCGCTCGACGGAGTAGCGCACGGCGTTGCCAAGGTTGTGGGCCACTTCGGAAACCCGCGTACCAAATTCAACGATTACGTACAGGGAGACGGCGATTCCGTCCTCGCGAACTTCGACCTCCACCCCCCGATGGATGTTGTCCCTATGAAGGCGCTCCGCGAGGCCGTCCCGGAGGCCCTGGGCGGCCATCGCCACCACGCCATAACAGCCTGCTGCCGCATGGCCGGCTATGGTCGCAACCACGTGCCGCGAGACCTCGATTCGTCCGAGGTCTCTGGCCTGGATCAGCGTCTTGACAGGCTTCCCTGTACGGGGCGGGTTGGCCTTAGTTTTTGCATCCATCGTGTGCTACTATGTGACGCTGAATTCGTCTCAATCATACGCGATACCTCGCGAGGCGGAAAACAAACCAAGATCATGGCAAAACGCTGCGATATCTGCGCCAAAGGCCCCCAGTACGGGCATAACGTGAGTCACTCGAAGGTGCGCACGAAGCGTCGCTTCATGCCCAATCTGCACAAGGCACGAGTCATGATCGACGGCAGACTCCAGACTGCCATGGTCTGCACCCGCTGCATCCGCACCCAGGCCAAGTCCGCCTAACCGGCGCCGCCCTCCGTCGCGACCGCCTCGATGGCGCCCACCTGGCCCCTCCTGGACACCCACATCATCACGGCCGAGCCCGGCTTTAACCAGGTCGAGGAGGACGCCATCTCTTCATCCGACAGGGCCAGGTAGTACGCCCCGCTAGCCCCTGCCAGCTGGATACTCCGACCGTCAACGCGGGTGACCACACCAACTACCGAGGCGGGGAGGGCGGCGTAGGTCCCGACCGTGATCACGGTCACCCAGGTTGCCAGCACCGTGCCGGATAGGGCAAGGCCGGCAACGATCGCGGCACCCCGCGCGGCACCCCGCCAGAGCAGCGCGTAGGTGAGCCAGGGTAAAAAGCAGCCGACCAGAACCAGGCTGAGCTGGACCTGTGACCAGAGGTTTTCGGCGTAAAGGCGCTGCGCTTGGTTGGCCAGGTCGGCTCCAGCCGGCAGAAAAGGAGGCAGGCGCAGGGCCCCCAGCACCAGGCCAGCGCTCAGGGCGGTAAAGACGAGGAGCCGTCCGGCGCGGACACGACCGCGGATTCGGCCGATGATCAAGGATCGACCGGTTGCAACCAGGGCCATGAGGGGTGTAACTTGACTCGCCACCGAATCTGACGTCCCCAAGCGCCGCCTCAAGGACGCCCTCCCGGTGCTTCACACCTGGCTGGATGGCGCGGTCCCGGTGTTTTTCGAACACCACGTGGTGCTCTGGAAAGATCGGCAACTCAACATCGGTATCCGTTCCATGAAGGGGGCCTTCAAGCGAATGGTCGCAGGTATGCCGATCTTCCTTACTGGGGCGCAGGGGCCGGGAGAGATAGCCTTCTCGCGAGACGGCGCGGGCCACCTCTTCCCTCTGCACCTGCTGCCGAGCACATCCGTCCTGGTGCGGGAGCATCAATTCCTTGCCGCCACAGGCAACCTCGAGTACACGTTCAACCGGGTCAAGGGAATCACCAACATGATGTTCGCCTCACCGGGTTTTTCGTCGATCGGCTTGAAGACCGGCATCTTCGGGGGTGGAGGCAATATGGTCTGGAATCGATTCACCGGCCCAGGCCGCGTCGAGGTGCAGTCGATGTACATGCACCTACCCACCAGC
>DASWQQ010000059.1:0-2680 GCA_036403615.1 Candidatus Dormiibacterota bacterium
TGCAAACCTTGCAAAAGGCGTCGCTTACCGAGGAGATGACGCCAACGCCTCCGGGGGCGCCGTCCCGGAATCGAAATCGATTCGCCGGGGCCGGCCGCTCGTCGTAAACCGGCTCGACCGGAAATTCCCGGTCGATCGCATCGATGATCTCGCGGCTGGCGACGACGCTCTCCGGGCTCCAGATGCCGTCGGCGTCGAGCGGCATGAACTCGATGAATCGAACTTCGTAGCCTTCCTCGCGGGCCAGCCGGGCGAAGTCGAGGATCTCGTCGTCATTGACGCCGCGCATCACGACCATGTTCAACTTGATCCGGGTGAAGCCGGCCTCGCGGGCGGCCGTGATGCCATCGAGCACCCGCTCAAGCGCGTCGCGCCGGGCGAGGTCGCGAAAGCGGTCACGCTGAAGCGTGTCGAGGCTGATGTTAACCCGGCTGAGCCCGGCACTTCTCAGGGCGGCTGCCTTCTCCCGGAGCAGGATGCCATTGGTCGTCATGGCGATGTCGAGACCCTCCTCGAGTCCGGCGATCATCGCCGTCAACTGCTCGATCCCCTTGCGCACCAGTGGCTCGCCGCCCGTCAGCCGGATGGTGCGCACGCCGCAGTCGGACACGAGGATCCGGGTGACACGGGTTATCTCCTCGAAGGAAAGGACCTCGTCGCGGGGAATCCAGGGGAGCCCCGCAGCCGGCATGCAGTAGATACACCGGAAGTTACAGCGATCGGTGACCGAGATGCGCAGGTCATCGGCAATCCGCCCGAATGTATCGTGCAGCACGACGGCAGGCTTTGTAGTTGCGGGCACGAACCTAGTATATGGAGCATGCCTCTCGGAGTAATGCCGCCGTTCAGCCCGATGGAAGCCAAGGTCCAGGCGGAGCTACCGCGAGGGGATGCCTGGCAGTACGAGCCCAAATGGGATGGCTTCCGCGCCGTCGCCTTCAAGGACGGCGATGAGGTAATCGTCCATAGCCGAAATCAGAAGGTCCTGACCCGTTACTTCCCCGAGCTGGTGCCAGCGCTGCGTGCGATCAAGCCGCAACGCCTCGTGCTGGACGGCGAGATCGTGATCTTCACCGGCGCCGGCACCGATTTCGACGCCATGACCAACCGGATCCACCCGGCGGCGTCGCGCGTGAAGATGCTCTCCGAGACACAGCCCGCTACCTATATTGCCTTTGATCTCCTGGCCGACGGCGACGAGAGCCTGCTCGAAGCGCCTCTCAAAGAACGCAGGAAGCGGCTGGAGAAGCTACTCGGGCCGCGCCCGCAGTCGATCTACCTGAGCCCGGTGACGAGAGACCGTGAGGTCGCCATCGGCTGGCTCAAGGAATATCGCGGCACCGGACTCGACGGCATCGTCGCCAAGAAGCTGGAGGACCGCTACCACCCCGGCCAGCGCGCCATGATCAAGGTCAAAGAGCAGCGGACGGCCGACTGCGTGGTAGGTGGTTTCCGCTGGGGCAACGACGGCAAGCGGGTAGGTTCATTGCTGCTGGGCGTCTACCGCGGCAAGACGCTGGAGTATGTGGGCCACACCTCGGGTTTTGACGACGCCCAGCGACGCGAGCTGGTCAGCATGCTGGAGCCGCTCCGCGGAGGTACCAGCTTCGAGGGAGGACGGGCTCCGGGCGGTCCCAGCCGCTGGTCCCAGGACCGGGACCTCGGTTGGGAGCCACTTCGCCCGGAACTCGTATGCGAGGTGGCCTTCGACCGGCTGGAGAACGATCGCTTCCGCCATGGGGTCGGCTTTGTCCGCTGGCGCCCGGACAAGCAGCCCAGCTCATGCACCCTGGCGCAGCTGAAAGCGGAGGCTGCCGCCGAGCTGAAGGCGCTCTTCAGCTGACTACTTCTTTAGGTCGCGCTCCTGCTTCGCCTCGTACTCGCCGGAGACCTCCCGGTCGAGCTCGGTGAAGATTCCCCTCGCCTTCTGCGGGATCGGCTTGTCGGCGGTATCGTCGGCGACCTTCTGGGTCAGGTCTTCGGGTTCCAGCGGTGGCTCCGGTGTTTCACCGCCGGCGATCGAAGACGCTTCTGGTTCAGCCATGACTACCTCCTGTATGTGCTACCGCAATTATCAATTTATAGTATACTAGGGTGCTTAACATTGCTTGTGTTTACAGTTCCAGGAGGTGGAGCATGAAGGTACGGGATGCGATGGCGAAAACGATCACGTCCGGCACCAGAAACGAGCGGATCGTGGACGTCGCTAAAAAGATGAAGGACCAGGACGCGGGCTTCCTCCCGATCGTCGAGGGGGGCAAGCTGGTGGGCGTGATCACCGACCGCGATATCGTGGTTCGCTGCGTCGCGGAGGGTCATGACCTTCGCAACGAAACCGCAGAGCACGTTATGAGCAAGGGTGTGACCACCGTTTCACCCGACGACGACCTGGCCGAAGCCGGGCACAAGATGGAGGGCGAGGAGATCCGCCGCCTCGCCGTGGTCGAGAACGGCAACCTGGTTGGCGTGCTGAGTCACGGTAACCTGGTCCAGGCCGGCAACGACCGCCTCGGAGAGCAAGTAACAAAGGGGGTCACCAAGGGTGCCTGAAATCAAGATTCCGGAAATCAAATCGCGGAGGGTGAAGATGCCAAAATTGAAGACACAGAGGGGAGACGTCAAGATCCCGGACGTGAAGATCCCTGACATCAAGGTGCCGGCGATCAAGCTGCCCGAGATG
>DASWQQ010000060.1:0-1936 GCA_036403615.1 Candidatus Dormiibacterota bacterium
GAGAGTGGAAACAGCAAAAGCCTGCCCAGAACGTGTGGCGAACAACGTCAGTGTGCATCATCTAACTGTGACTACGGCACCTGCCTTCCGGCTTCGATCGTCTCCGGTTTACATGTCAGCGGAAGGTGTTTACTTGCGGAAACTCACCCGGCGACACATAGCACTACTTATGAAGGCATCGCGTGATCCTGAGATCGTCCGTTGGACCTTCATGCCTCCCGACCTCGACAAGGCAGGCGCCGTCGACTTGGCCCAGCGTTGGCAATCCCGTGCGGCGGACGGGCGCCTTCGCCAGTACGTAATCTCCTCCCAGCAATCCAGCCCCGCGGTAGGGCTCGTGTCGCTAGTCCTTCAGGATCCCGCGGACGCTTGGTTGGCAGACATTGCCTACTGGCTCCTCCCAGACGGCCGTCAGCAAGGTCTAGTGACTCGTGCTGTTCGCTTATTGTTGAGATGGGCGTTCGACGAAAGCGACGTCCGGCGGGTTGCACTCTACACAAAGGAAGGTAATGAGCCTTCCGAGCGAGTGGCTTTGCGCTGCGGCTTTCGCTTCACAGAGACGATTCAACGAGAACGTGGCGACCAGGTACTCATGCTTCGACGCTGGCTACTTGAGGGTGGCGAGCATCAAAGTCGGGCCCACGCAGGGAACTACGGCAGGTAACCATTGGCGGCAGACTGGCCCATCTCGGTGGCGAGAGAGCCGAGTGTGCTCATGCACACCATGGCCGTCAGCCGGATCCTCAATGAGATCGGCAATGGTTCCCTCAGCACCCCTTATCGAGAGCATCCTGCATCTGCTGGCGGCCTCGGCGCTGGCCTGGTCTGCTGTCCCCGGTGGGTGTAGAGTGACCACCCCAGAGACGACGACAGGCCGAGCTGATGACGTCGTCGTCCTTGACGTCTTGAGCATGGTTCGAGGCGACAGCTTTGTTGGCACTACCGCGGCCAGTGCCTCACCCAACCGGAACAGTGATGGCAGCGCCGAGTCATTTAAACCTCTCCCCGACGGGCTTGGCGACACGATCCCTCACAACCTCGTCGAGGACTGCGCCACGGCGACACCCCGAGCTAGTCACCTCGTCCCCGTACTCCGACGGCGACACGCCTGTTGTCGCGCCGTGTTGCGACCCCATGAACACCTGTAGGTGTGGCGTTGGTCGGCGTGGTTATCTGTACCCATGATCCTCGTCACCGGGTCGACCGGCCGAATCGGCTTGCCCCTCGTGCGACTGCTCTGTGCGGCCGGGCAGCCGGTCTCGGTCCTGCTCCGCAGCCGCGATCGTGCAGACCGCTTCCTTGGGTTGAAGGTCGAGATACGGATTGCAGACTTGGCTCGGCCGCGCGACCTGTCTACGGAGCTCATTGGCGTTGAGCGCCTATTTCTTCTCTCGCCCATCACTCCCGACCTCGCTGAGCGGGAGCTTCGACTGATCCAGGCGGCGCTGCGCGCCAGCGTTAAGCACGTGGTCAAGTTGTCGGCGCTCGGTGCCTCACCGGACTGGATGGTGCCTGCCCCCCAATGGCACTGGGAGGCAGAGCAGCAGCTACAGAGCTCCGGCCTGGCCTGGACGCTCCTCCGGCCTACGTATTTCATGCAGAACCTGCTCGCCTTGGTGCCGGCCGTGATGAGCGGCGTGCTGCCGCTCCCGCTCGGTGATGCACGCGTCAGCATGATCGACGTCAGGGATATCGCTGAGGTCGCGGTGCGAGCCCTGACTGAGGGCGGACATGAGGGCCGCGTCCACGAGCTGACCGGGCCGATGCCGGTCGGGGGTGCGGACGTGGCACAAACGCTGTCCGAGGTGCTGGCCACACCGGTCCAGTACGTCGACCAACCGGAGGAGCAGGCCATCTCAGCGATGCGTCGTGCGGGACAGTCTGACTGGCTAATCGACCAACGGACCGCCGCGTTTCGCTCCTATCGACACGCTGG
>DASWQQ010000061.1:0-3800 GCA_036403615.1 Candidatus Dormiibacterota bacterium
CTGGGACGACCTGCTTAACAAGCTGGCCCAGCGAGTCAAGGAAGCCCGGGACAGTACCTTCGTCGCCCAGGACGCATCCGGGAACACCGTCAACCGAACCGAGGGGATGGCCTTCGCGGGTGGCGCCGCCTTCAGCAGCGAAGAAGGCTACTTCGCGACCAAGGTGATGCGCGGCCTCGGCCTGGTGCATCTAGAACAACAGGCAAGAGTTTGACACGGCCCCACAGTGGTCAGTTTGGCCGCAACGTTCGGAAGGGGGGCAATGACCAACCACTGGCGCGACATCAAGAACACCGACCTGATCCTGATCAACGGCGCCAACCCGGCCGAGGCGCACCCGGTCGGATTCCAGTGGTTCCTTAAGGCTAAGAACGACCCGGGCCGTGGTCCCGGATCGGGCGGCGGCGCGAAGATCATCCACGCCGATCCGCGCTTCACCCGCACCTCCGCCGTGGCCGACATCTATGCACGGATCCGGACCGGCACCGACGTCGCCTACTTCGGCGGGCTGATCAACTATGTGCTGCAGAACAACCTCTTCCACGACGAGTACGTGCGCAACTACACCAACGCCTCCTTCCTGATCAAGAACGAGTTCGCCTTCAACGACGGGCTCTTTTCGGGCTACGACGCCGCCAACCGCAAATACGACACCGCCAGCTGGGCCTATCAGGGCGACGACACCGCCAATGCCGCCGAGAGCAAGAGCCAGCAGGAGATCCAGGCGCTGGGGCAGGCACCGCCCACGGGCGCCGGCTTCACGTTCGCCAAACGGGACATGACCCTGCAGGACCCGCAGACGGTCTTCCAGCTGATGAAGAAGCACTACTCGCGATACACACCCGAGATGGTGTCCCGCATCACCGGCATACCGCAGGACCAGTTTCTGCGGATCGCCAAGCTCGTCGGCGAGATGGGCCGGCCGGACAAGGTGATGACAATCGTCTACGCGGTCGGGCTCACCCAGCACACCACCGGCGGGCAGTTGATCCGCTCCGGAGCCGTGCTCCAGCTGCTGCTCGGCAACATGGGCCGCCCCGGCGGCGGGATGAACGCCGAGCGCGGCCATGCCAACATCCAGGGCAATACCGACCACGCCATCTCCTGGGAGATCCTGCCCGGTTACCTGCGCATCCCCGGGCCCGGCCAGAAGAACCTCGACGACTACGTCAAGGTCAACGCCTCGAAGAAAAATGACCCGCGCTCCTGGAATTTCTTCGGCACCAACTACAGAAATTTCATGGTCAGCCTGCTCAAGGGCTGGTACGGCGACGCGGCGAAAAAGGAGAACGAGTTCGCCTTCGACTTCATTCCCAAGCCGGCCAAGAACTCCTCCTGGATGTCGATCTATGACCAGGCGCTGAAGGGCAAGATGCAGGGCCTGATCCTCAGCGGGATGACCGCCACAAGCATCGGCCCGGATTCGAACCGGGTGATGCAGGCACTTGGCAACCTCAAGTGGCTGGTCGTCATGGATCCCCTCCCCACCACCAGCTCGGAATTTTGGCGCGCGCCGGGCGTCAACTCGAGCTCGGTGAAGACCGAGGTCTTCATGGTGCCCACCACCCACTGGATCGAGAAGGACGGCTCGTTCGTCAACAGCGGTCGCTGGTCGCAGTGGAAAGACCAGGTGATCCCGCCGCAGGGCAACGCGCGCCACGACCACTGGGTCCTGGCCGACCTCTTCGACCGGGTCAAGAAGCTCTACCAGCAGCAGGGCGGCAAGTTTCCCGATCCATTGATGGCACTGACCGTCAACCGTTACGCAAACCCGACGAAGCCGACGCTCGATGAGCTCGCGCAGGAGATCAACGGCTTCGACCTGACGAGCGGCACGCGCATGGCCACTTTCGCCGCCCTGAAGAGCGATGGGACGACGACGGCGGGCGACTGGCTCTACACCGGCAGCTACCCGGCGAGCGGCAACCTGATGAAGCGCCGGAGCGGCATCCAGGACCCGGCAACCAACGACGCGACCGGCCTGGGGTTCTATCCCAACTGGGCCTGGAGCTGGCCCCTCAACCGGCGGATCCTGTACAACCGGGCGTCGGCCGATGTCAACGGAAAGGCGTGGGATTCGACCCGCGTGGGGATCCAGTGGAATGGGACCAAGTGGGTTGGCGACGTGCCCGATTACCCGCCCACGATGAGTCCGAGCGATCCCAAGTCATGGCTCCCCTTCATCATGAATGGGGAAGGTGTCGGCCGCCTTTTCTCTACCTCCATGGTCGACGGCCCCTTGCCCGAGCACTACGAGCCGATGGAGAGTCCGATCAAGAACCCGCTCCATGCGGGCCAGTCCGAATCGCCGGTGGCTTTCTTCTTCTCGGGCGGGAACGGCAAGTTCGGCACCGTGAAGGACAGCTTCGGGACCGCCGCCGACTATCCCTACGTCGCCACCAGCTACCGGCTCACCGAACACGAGCACTACGTCACCCAGCATGTCCCACTACTGGCCGGGCTCCAGCCGTCCCCCTTCGTCGAGATCCCCGAGGAGCTGGCCCAGCAGAAAGGGATCGCGAGCGGTGACCGGGTGCGCGTGCGCTCCAAGCGCGGCAAGATCGAGGTGCTGGCGTTGGTGACCAAGCGGCTGGCGGCCAGCACCATCGATGGCAAGAAGGTCTTCACCGTAGGCATTCCGATCCACTGGGGCTTCGTCGGAGTCTCGGCGGATCAGGACCCCAACAAGGGTGCCCACTGGCTGGCAAACGCGCTCACGCCATTCGTGGGCGATGCCAATGCCTACACACCGGAGACCAAGGCCTTCCTCGTCAACGTGGAGAAGATCTGATGCAGATCCTGCAGGCAGCGGCGGCCCAGAGCACCAATCCCTGGCCGCTGCGGCGCGAGCGGGCGGTCGAGCTGACCTTGCGTTACCCGCACGCCGCGGAGATGCTCCGGCTCTACCAGGCGCTGCTTCCTGCGCAGGAGGCGGTTTATCTCGAGTTTCGCTCGACCGGCGGCCAGTTGGAAGACATCCCCGATTTCGCCGCGGAACGTGTCCTGCCGGCGATCGTGGATGCGACTTTGTCGAGCGGTCCAACCCGGCTGCGGGATGGCGTCATCAGCGTCTTCTGCAGCGCCGACCTAAAGGGACTGTTCCGGCAGTGGCTCGACCAGGAACCGCTTGGCGTCGTCGAGACGTACCTCGCTCGCGCCTGCACCTCTCCCCTCCTCGAAGCCTTAACAAGCTCTCCCTCCCCCCTTGCAATTCCATCTCCCTCCTCCCTTGCGGGGGAAGGTCGGGGCGGGGGGTCTCGCTGCCCAACGTGCTCCGGTCTCCCCCAACTCTCTTATTTCGCCGTCTCCGGGGAAGCGCTGGTCAGCGGCCCGCGTTATCTCCTCTGCTCGCGCTGCGCCGGCAGCTGGGTCTTCTCACGGATGACCTGCGCCTACTGCGGCGAGGCGACGGGCGCCAGGCTGCCGATCTTCCAGGAACAGGAGCAGTTTCTCCATGTCCGGGTCGACGGCTGCGAGAGCTGTCACCGCTACCTGCTGACCTTCGACCTTCGGCGGGACACGCGGGCGGTCCCGGTGGTCGATGAGCTCGCCGCGCTACCTCTCGACCTCTACGCGATCGACCAGGGACTGACGAAGATCACGCCAAACCTGCTGGGGAACTGAAACATGGCACAAACGGTTGGCTTCTTCACCGACACGACCCTCTGTATCGGCTGTAAGGCCTGCGAGGTCGCCTGCAAAGAGTGGAACGGGCTGCCCAACAACCCGCTCGAGTTCAAGGGTAGTTACGACAACACCGGTCAGCTCGATCACGCCAACTGGCGCCACGTCCGCTTCGT
>DASWQQ010000062.1:0-4729 GCA_036403615.1 Candidatus Dormiibacterota bacterium
CGGTGCTTTCCTGCGCCAGACGAGCCTGGATGAGTTGCCACAGCTTTTCAACGTCCTATGGCTGGAGATGAGCCTCGTGGGGCCACGCCCGATCGTGGAAAGCGAGATCGAGCACTATGGGGACGAGATTGCATACTACTACGCGACCCGACCCGGCCTGACCGGCGTTTGGCAGGTAAATGACAGCAGCAATATGTCTTACAGGGAACGGGTCCAACTCGACACGTGGTACGTCGAAAACTGGTCGCTGTGGCGTGACATCGTGATCCTGGCCAAGACCGTGCCAGCTGTGCTGAAGCTGAATGGGAACAGGTGATATTCAACTTTGGCGAGGAAAAAACGCCGGCAAAAACGCATAAGTTACTTTGGCTGCGGCAAAACCTTGCCGGATGCAAAATTTACGATTGCGTTTTTATGATCATGGACTTTTGATGGTGGATTGGAGTAAGCAGGTGAACCACCAAAGGTAAGTCTATGAACATAAATGATCTTCATTTGGGCAGGCCAGGCTCCATTCGATCATCGCCCGAGGGGAAAGATTCGTTCGCGGGCGATAAATTAGCGCCGGCGAGGGGTATTATTTTTGGTTTGATGCTCAGTATAATGCTATGGGCTATCCTCGATGGGATAGCATGGGTGCTGCGGAACTAAGGGCTCATCCGGAAATACCTGAATTGGGTAGCGTGTAATCGTCTGGTTTCCGGATTTCCGTTGCTTGAGGAGTTTGTTACCCCGTTTGGATGATTGATCCTCACCCGATCCGCAAGCGTTTCACGTCGCTGTCCTCGCACCTGAACGAACGTGAGCGCCGCCTGTTTGCCGCGACGGAGGCCTGTGCTGCTGGCTATGGCGGCATCGCTGCGGCATCGGCGGCGACGGGCGTTGCGGCGAGCACGATCGGCCGCGGCCTGAAGGAGCTGGCGGCTCCCGACACGCTGCCGCTGGGTCGGGTCCGCCGCCCCGGTGGCGGACGCAAACTGCTGGTGGAGAAGGATGCGACGCTGCTCGACGATCTGCTGGCGCTGGTTGAGCCGAGCGAGCGTGGCGACCCGATGTCGCCGCTGCGCTGGACCTGCAAGAGCCTGTCGCAGTTGGCGGCCGCCTTGGTCGCGCAGGGTCATCGGATCGGCCGCACGGTGGTGGGAGAGTTGCTGCACAAGCAGAAGTTCAGCCTGCAAGCCAACCGCAAGACCCGCGAGGGCGAGGGTCATCCGGATCGGAATGCGCAGTTCGTCCACATCAACGACAGCGTCAAGGCGGCGCTGGCAGCGGGCCAGCCGGTGATCTCGGTGGACACCAAGAAGAAGGAGCTTGTGGGCGACTTCAAAAATGCCGGTCGGGTGTGGCGTCCTCGGGGTGAGCCGGAGGAGGTGCGGGTGCATGACTTCCTGATCAAGGAGCTGGGGCGGGCGGTGCCGTATGGCATCTACGACCTCGCAGCCAACGCCGGATGGGTCAGCGTCGGCATGAGCTGTGACACCGCGGCGTTTGCCGTGCAGACGATCCGTCGCTGGTGGACCGAGATCGGCAGCACGCGCTATCCGGACGCCACGCGGCTGGTGATCACCGCCGATGGCGGCGGCAGCAACGGCTCGCGCCTGCGGCTTTGGAAGCGTGAGTTGCAGCGCCTCGCCGACGAGTTGGGCATCGACATCGTCGTGCATCACCTGCCGCCCGGCACCAGCAGTAGAGTCGACGACTGGCGCGGTGGCGGTAAGTCCCGAGGAGTAGCCGTTGTCCGGCGGCTTTCGCCTTGTGCCGGTGCCTCAGTTCCGTGGACCATTGCTCCGTTTCCAGTCGCCGCTCGTCAAACCGGACGTGCGGATTGCCCGCATCCGGCTTTCTCCTGCGTCATCAGGCCTTCGCGCTCGGCAGGTCGGAGCGGCGACGCGGCAAGGCGTAGAGGCCGAGCGTCTCGTAGAGATACTCGTCCGGATATTGGCGATACCCGGTGCCCGCTTGCCGGCTGCGTCGCACCAACCAGCGTTGCAGACGTCGTTGGACATACCAGCGCACCAGCCTGTAGGTCGGGAGGACCGGCCCTTGGCTGAAGTACGCGGCCCAGCCGCGGAGCAGCCGATTGATGGCGGCCACCCGTAGCTCTGGGCTTTCGGCATGTTTGTGCGGCGTCGTCGCGTCATGGATCCGTTGAAGCAAGCGCTGGACAGCCTTCCGGGACGGGCGCGTGCCGATGAAAGGCACCCCGTCCTTGCCGTAAGATCGACCGATGCTATAGCCGAGGAAGTCGAAGCCCTCCTCGGGTAGTCGCACCAATCGAGTTTTGGCTTCGTTCACCGTCAGCCCGAGCCGCGTCATCAACTGCCGCATCGTCGCCAGCGCCGCCGGCCCGTTGCCGGGTCGGCAGCAGATGACGAGGTCATCGGCATAGTTGACCACGTAGGCGTCGAGCCGTTTGCGGTGGCCGAACTGCTCCCAAGCCAGCAGGAAGCGCCGGAAGTAGAGGTTCGCAAGCAAGGGCGAAATCGGAGACCCCTGCGGCGTACCTCGATGTCGGTCCTTGGCCTCCGTCGTGCACCGGGTCGCGCGCTGGTCACGCTCGATCACCGGCGCCGTGAGCCATGCCTTGATCACGGACAGGAGCGTCCCGTCCGCGACGCGTCGGCTCACGCAGCGCATCAACGGCCCGTGCGGGATCGAAGAGAAGTAGTCGCTGAGGTCAGCGTCCACCACCTCCGACCGCCCGTGGTCGGCGACGTGCCAGAAGGCTTGGCGAACCGCCATCTTGGCGTCCAGCCCCGGGCGGAAGCCATACTGATTGCGCAGCAGGTCCGCCTCGAAGATCGGGCTCAGCACCAGCAATGCCGCCATCTCGACCACGCGGTCGCGGATGCACGGAATGCCAAGAGGGCGCTGACCCCCGTTGCTCTTTGGTATCCACACGCGCAGCAAGGGCTGTGGCCGGTATGCGCCGGCCCGCAGCTCTTGCCGCAACTCTTCCAGCCATCGCTCCTGCCCGTGGGCGGTGATCTGATCGAACGTCGTTCCGTCGCTGCCCGGAGCGCCGCCGTTGCGGCGGCATGCCCGGTAAGCTTCTTCAAGGACGTCGGCCCGACACACTTTGTCCCACAAGGAGTAGAACCGAAAAGCCGGTTCAGCCTTAGCTTTCGCCTGCAGCGAGTGCTGTAACGTCCGAACCCTTTCGAGCGGAGTTGATGGGCCATCGGCCAATCTCCGGGGTCTCGTCACTTTGCTCGCCTGTCGCAGGTCAGGGCCCCTTCCCTCAGCCGGCATTACCCAGCGTCCCCGGTACTACGGACCCATCCGCCATCTGCCCCAGCCGGCGCTGGCCCTCACGGGTTCGCCGTTGACCAGCCGGTCGCCAACCGTGGTCGCCGGGACAGACTTCCCTTGTTGCACACTGATGTTCTGCCATACGTGCTGCCACCTTTACCCCGGTGAGACCGTCAGACGCGTGTCTCGCTCGCTTGCCTGACGACGGCGGCCTCCCCGTTCCACTGGCGGGTCGGCTCTCACATTGACACTTTCGAGGCCTCATCGGTGTTCGCTTGTGCTGCGGCCCGTATGGCCCGCTGATCCCCAGAAGGGACCTTTTCCCGAAGTGCTTCGAACCATTCGTCGCCTCCTGATCCGCCCCGGGCGCTTCCGGCTGGAGTGAGAGTTGCCGGGTGGGATTTGCACCCACGACATCAGTGCACCTTGGCAAGGCACACAATGGAACAAGGTAGAGCACCGCCTGTTCTCGTTCATCACGATGAACTGGAAGGCCCGGCCACTGGTCAGCTACCGCGTCATCGTCGATCTGATCAGCGCCACGACAACCGACACTGGACTGACCGTCCGCTGCGAACTGGACAGCGCCGACTACCCCAAGGGGATCGTCGTGTCCGATCAGGAGATGGACGGCCTAAATATCAGCCGCGATGCCTTCCACGGCGAATGGAACTACACCATGCAACCTTCCCAACCAACAGTTAGAGCGTTTGTTTCCGGATGAGCCCTAAGCACGTCGCAGTACGTTTACCGCGGGTCGATTGCTTGGTCGACGCACGGGCAACCCTGACGCACAGCCTCGTCTGGAATGATCAAACCCATTGCCTGTACTGGGTCGATGTCCCGGCCGGGCAGTTGTTCTCCGTAAGCCTGATCTCGGGCGTCGTCCGGTCGTGGCCGCTGCCGTGTGCAGTCGGCGCGATCGCCCTGTGCAGCGACGGCCGCTTGCTGGTGGCGTTGCTCGATGGAGTGTATCTGTTCGATCCTGGGATGCACGACCTGCACTTCCTCGCCACCCTCGACACCCATTGGGCAAGCAGCAAGCGGGTCAGCAGACGCTCAGTGGCCCCGTGCTGGAGCAGCCGGGCGCGGAACTCGCACAGGACCGAGAAGTCAAAGCCGGCATCGACCAGATCGAGGGCGAGCAAGTACATCCAGTCGATCCGGCCCCGGACGGCGTCGGCCGCTTGGCGGTCGCTCAGGCCCTCGCGGAACCGCATGAGGGTCACCAGGGCCAGGCGCCACGGCGCATAGGCGGGCTGGCCAAGCTTGGGATAGAGGTCAGCGAAGTCGGCGTCGGCAGCGAAATTCGAAGAATTTGCGCGCGAACACGACCCCGAGCTTGTTCCTCAGAAGCACATATGGGTTGCCGCCCCGGAACGCGGCGCGAGCGACGCGGGCGGTGTCGTCGGGCACCGAAGGGAGCGGCTGCAACGAGAGCGACATGGGCGGCCACCAGGCAGGAAACCCAGCCAAC
>DASWQQ010000063.1:0-11080 GCA_036403615.1 Candidatus Dormiibacterota bacterium
AGTCCCCAACCAGCCTCGAGGGAGTCTCTCTCCAAGGCCCCCCGGACCAGGCACGCGGACCGGGTGGTGGCCTCGGTCTGCCCTTACTGTGCGGTGGGCTGCAGCCAGCTGATCTATGTCAAGGACGAAAGGATCATCGACATCGAAGGCAACCCGGAGTCCCCCATCAATGAAGGAACGCTGTGCCCGAAAGGCGCGAGTACCTACCAGTACGTCGTCAATCCAAACCGGGTTCAGCATGTGCGCTACCGGGCTCCCTACTCCGACCACTGGGAGAGCCGCCCCCTCGACTGGGCGATGGAGCGGATCGCCCAGCTGATCAAGGAAACACGGGACGAGACTTTCGTGGACCGGACTCCGGAGGGCAAGCTGGTAAATCACACCACCGCGATCGCAACCCTCGGCGGCGCCACCATGGACAACGAGGAAAACTACCTGATCAAGAAACTCTTCAGCGGCGGGCTGGGCGTCGTATCGATAGAAAACCAGGCACGAATATGACACAGCTCCACTGTCCCCGGTCTGGGGACAAGCTTCGGGAGGGGTGGAGCGACCACCTTCCAGCAGGACCTGGCCAACTCGGACGCCATCCTGATCATGGGCAGCAACATGGCGGAGGCGCACCCGGTCGGATTCCGCTGGCCGATGAAGGCGAAAGAGAAGGGGGCCACCATCATCCATGTCGACCCACGCTTCACCCGCACCTCCGCCTGCGCAAATCTTTACGTGCCGATCCGGCCCGGAAGTGATATTGCCTTCCTCGGCGGCCTGATCAACTACGTTCTGACCCACGACCGGTGGTTCAAGGAGTACGTCACCGCCTACACCAACGCCTCGAGCATCATCGACGAAGGCTACGTCGACGCTGAGGACAACAACGGGATGTTCTCCGGCTTTGACCAGTCGAACCACCGCTACGACAACTCCTCCTGGACCTATGCCGGGCCGCCCACGGAACAGAAGGAGGATGCGGCCTCCCATTCGGGCCATGGCCAGGAAGGGACGAGCCCGGCCAAGCATGCCCCGTACCGCGATGAAACACTCCAGCATCCGCGCTGCGTCTTTCAAATTCTCAAGCGCCACTTCGCCCGCTACACCCCGGAGATGGTGGAGGCGGTCTGCGGCACGCCCAGGGCATTGATGATCGAGGTCGCGGAGACGCTGGCCGAGAACTCGGGCAGGGAAAAGACTTCCGCCATCTGTTACGCGGTTGGTTGGACGCAGCAGAGTTTCGGTCCGCAGATCATCCGGGCGGCGAGCATCCTCCAGCTCCTGCTCGGCAACATGGGGCGGCCCGGCGGCGGGATCATGGCGCTGCGCGGTCATGCTTCCATCCAGGGCTCAACCGACGTCCCCACCCTCTTCGACCTCCTGCCTGGTTACCTTCCACAACCGGCGAGCTTCAAGGGGGACGACAGCCTGGACATCTACATGAAGGAATCCGAGGTCCTCGGTGGCTACTGGTCCAACCTGCCGAAGTTCATGGTCTCCCTACTCAAGGCCTGGTACGGGGATGCCGCGACCCGCGCCAACGACTATGGCTATGACTGGGTGCCGAAGATCACCGGTGACCACTCCCACATCACCACCGCCGCCGAGATGGCTGATGGCAGGGTTAGAGGCTTCATCGTCTTCGGGCAGAACCCTGCGGCGGGCAGCCCCAATGCCCGCCTCCAGCGCAAGGCGCTTCGAGAGCTGGATTGGCTGGTAACGATCGATCTCTACGAGACTGAGACCGCGGCCTTCTGGTACGCGTCTCCCGAAGGTGTCGACCCCAGGAGCATCAAGACGGAGGTCTTCATGATGCCGACCGCCGCCCCGGCGGAAAAGGACGGTACCTTTACCAACACCCAGCGGCTTCTCCAATGGCACGACAAGGCGGTTGATCCGGTGGGGGATACCCGCTCCGACCTCTGGTTCGTCTACCATCTTGGCCGCCGCCTCAAGGAGCTCTACCGTGGATCAACAGCCGAACGGGACCGCGGTCTGCTGAACCTCACCTGGGATTACCTGCCGGAGCACCCGGATGAGCGCTGGCGAATCAAGGACGAGCCCTCGGCGGACAAAGTTCTCAAGGAGATCAACGGCTACAGCGTTAGGGACGGAAAGCCCCTCTCTGGATTTTCTGCGCTCAAGGACGACGGTTCCACCGCATGCGGAGTCTGGATCTACTCCGGCGTTTATCCGGCGGAAGGGCAGAACCTGGCGCGGCGTCGCCAGCCTGGCGACGGCTGGGTCAGTCCTGAGTGGGGATTTGCTTGGCCGGGCAACCGAAGAATGCTCTACAACCGCGCTTCGGCCGATCCGGAGGGCCGCCCCTGGTCCGAGCGCAAGAAGTACATCTGGTGGGACGCCGATAAGGGAAGGTGGACGGGATATGACGTACCGGACTTCCCCGAGGAAAAGGCGCCGGACACAAGGGCAGAGGTGGACGGAAGTGGAACCGATCTTCACTCGGGCTCCGATCCTTTCACTCTCAAGGCCGATGGTCGCGGCTGGCTGTTCGCGCCCAGCGGCCTCAAGGACGGGCCGCTGCCCACTCATTACGAACCGCTCGAGTCACCTGTCACCAACTCCCTATACGACCAGCAGAACAGTCCTGTGGCCAACCGGATGCCGAGGCGGGACAACCGACTCAGCCCGCCAGGCGATCCCTCCTACCCGTTTGCCGTGACCACCTACCGCGTCACCGAGCAGTATCTTTCGGGCGTGATGTCGCGCTGGAATGGATGGCTGGCGGAGCTCATGCCGGAGATGTTTGCAGAAATCAGTCCGGAGCTGGCTGCTATCCGCGGCCTCAGGAACAAGGATTGGATGGTGGTATCGACTCCGCGCGGCGAGATCGAGTGCCGCGCATTGGTTACACAGCGCATGCGCCCCCTGCGCCTTGGCGAAGAGCTGGTGCACACCGTTGGTCTGCCGATTCACTGGGGATACAAGGGTTTGGTCAAAGGGGCGATTACCAACGACCTGGTCGCACTCTCGGAAGAGCC
This sequence comes from Candidatus Dormiibacterota bacterium, assembly GCA_036403615.1. GTDB lineage: Bacteria > Chloroflexota > Dormibacteria > CF-121 > CF-121 > JALYYC01. Next base: position 2,994 of record DASWQQ010000063.1, read on the forward strand.
GAACGTCTACATCCAGGAAGACAAGGCCTTCACCTGCAACATTCGGAAGGGACGCCTGTGATCGGTGCCTACAAGCGCCTGATGAACCTCGAGGAGCCGCCCACTCCTCGCGCCGCCAAAGGCTTCTTCACCGATACCAGCCTTTGCATCGGCTGCAAGGCCTGCGAGGTCGCCTGCAAGCAATGGAACCAGCTGCCAGCCGACGGATTCACGATGACCGGAAACAGCTATGACAACACCGGCGCCCTGGGGGCGACGACCTGGCGCCACGTCGAGTTCATCGAGCAGGCGAAGCAGAACGGCCTCGACGGGCAGCAGCGCTGGCTGATGATGTCCGACGTCTGCAAGCATTGCGCCAACGCCGCCTGCCTGGAAGCCTGCCCGACGGGATCGCTGGTACGCACCGAATTTGGGAGTGTCTACGTTCAGCAGGACATCTGCAATGGCTGTGGATTTTGCGTCCCGGCCTGTCCCTTCGGCGTCATCGACCGCGCTCCGAAGGATGGCAGCTTCGAAGCCGGGACGGCGCACAAATGCACCCTCTGCTACGACCGCTTGAAGGATGACATGACCCCCGCCTGCGCCAAGGCCTGCCCGACCGCCTCGATCCAATTCGGCGACGTGGAGGAGCTTCGCCGCCGGGCGAGAACCCGCCTTGGCGAGCTTCAGGCCAGAGGTGAGATCAGCGCGCGACTCTACGGTATGCCGGAAGGTAAGGAGGCGGCCGAGGTCGGACCGCTGCAGGCCTTCTTCCTACTGCTCGATGAACCGCAGGTCTACAACCTCCCGGAGGTTCCGCGCCTGCCTCGCAAGACGATGGCCGAACGCTATGGCTGGAGCGCTGCGGTTGGAGTTGGTTTCGCCCTCCTCGGCGCGCTGACTTTCGGCCGCCGCTAAGGATGAGTGAGGGCGCTTCCGGCCGGGGCTACTACGACTATCCGGTCGTCAAGCGACCGGTCTGGACCTGGGAGATTCCTGTTTATTTCTGGCTCGGCGGTATCGGAGGCGGCGCCTTCATCACCAGCTCTCTGGTGCAGCGCTTTGGCTCAGAGGAGGACGCCTCGCTGCTGGCCGATGGCTTCTTCGTCGCCCTGGCAGCGCTCTTGCCCTGCACTCCCCTGCTGATCAAGGACCTCGGCCGGCCCGACCGCTTCCATCACATGTTGCGGGTATTCAAGCCGCTTTCTCCGATGAACCTGGGTGCCTGGACCCTGGCCGCCTTCACGCCGGTGGCGGCAGCGCGGGCGCTGGCACTGGCAGCTGACCGAGACCTGCTTCCAGGGGCCGCCGCGAGGCTGACCAGGCTGTTACCCAGAAGGTTCACGGAGCTGGTGGGAAGCCTGCTCGGATTGACGCTGGCGGGCTACACAGGCGTGCTGCTGGCGGCGACCAATATCCCGCTCTGGGCAAGGAGCAAGCTGCTCGGTGGCCTCTTCACCGCCTCGGCTTTTGCCAGTGGGACGGCGGCCATCAGCCTGGTGGCGAGCCGGCGGTCGGTTCCGGATGGCCCGCTACACCGGTTGGCGATGATCGAATCCGCCGTTTCCGCAACGGAGCTGGCCCTGGTCGCCGGTTACCTTGCCCAGTCGGGTCCGGCCGCCCGTCCGCTGACCGCAAAGCGGTTTGCGCTTCCCTTCTGGCTTGGTGCCGTGGGCGCCGGCGCCGCGCTGCCGCTGCTTCTGCATCGCCTGGCGTCACGGCGCTCCGGTGCCGGCTTGCGCCGGCTGACAACGGTTGCCTCGCTCGGCGCGATCGCCGGCTCGTTAGCCCTTCGCTTCAGTGTCTTTGAGGCAGGCAAGGTGTCGGCCCGGGATCAGCACGCCTCGTTCGATCTCAGCCGCTGAGTCCGTCGCGGGCTCAGTCTTAGCAGGTTGCCTTGCGGTCGACCCGCGGCTGCTAGCCGCCGAGTTTGGAAGCTGCCTGCTGTACCTGCGGGCTTGGGCTGGCGCCGAGCCGGGTGGTGAAGTGCCAGGTTTTGTGAAAGGCAATTCCATTGACAGTTCCGGTGAGGTCCATGGTGTACGTCGTGCCGGGTTGAAGTGGGGTGTTTGCGAGATAGGCGAAGGAGTTTTCGGTGGAGGTCGTGCTCGGCTCCCCGGGGGTCAGTGATACACCGGGCAGGTCGCCTCCAGTCGGTCCCCGGAAGTGAAATCCCGTGATGGTGACGTGCGCGTTCCGGTCGAAGGTGGCGGTTACCGGGTAGCCGATCGGGTAGGCCGCGTTGGGCGCGGGGTCCGGAATCTCGTTGCCGTTGAAGGCGGTCGGGATGTCAACCTGATTGGGCGCGGGATAGAGCACAACCTGGCTCCCGGACGTCTCTCGGTACGACATGTCCATCACCTGCACCGTCAGCGGTCCGAGATAGGCGTCGCCATAACCGAGTTCGAGCAGGTCTCCCCTGAGAATGGGGAAGCGGTGGTAGACGGAGTCGATCCAGTCGGTAACCGCCGCCGCCGGGTCCTGGCGATGGGTTATGACCTCCGCCATCGACCGGGTCGGGTAGCCGAAATGCTGGGCGCGGGTGAGGACGTTGTCGCCGACATAGCCCTGTCCATCCGATTGTTCCTTGTGGATGCCGAGGTCCCGGATTCCCGGGCTGGCGGCATTGAAGAAGGTGTAGAAGGCATGCGCCAGTGTCGACTGGTGAATCACTGCGGAGCCGCCCACCGGGTTGAGTCCGGCCAGCTTTCGGTACCGATTGACTGCTGCAAGTGCCTGCGCCTGCCGGTCCGCGGCCGCCTTATCGAGATCCACATAGGCGCTGGAGGGTGCGGGACTGCCGGCATTCGCAGCAGGCGCCACCAGACGCTGGGCTGCCTGCAGCGCTCCGGCGTCATCCTTGGAGAGGTAGCGGAGGACGGCGACCAGGTAAGCGCCCGCCTCCTGATCGGAGGGCTGGGCCGCCAGCGCAGCCCGCTCGTCCTTGCTTGCGGTCGCCGGGTCCTTGTCAAGCGCCACCGCGATCTGGCCGAGAATCTTAAGGTCGAGTGCGCTTCGCGGCTGCAGCTGCAGGGCCGCCCGATAGGCGCTCTTGGCGACGGCGTAATCCTGAGCGAAGAGGGCAACGTCACCGAGTTGCTCCCGCAGCCCCGCGTCATCAGGCGAAAGGCTCGCAGCACGCTGCAGGTATCCGGTCGCGGACGACAGATCCTGGCGGGCGATCGAGAAACGGGCCAGCTCCAGCAGCCGCTCCACCCAGCCTGGCTGATCCGCCGCGGCCAGCTTGAGATGGATCAGCGCCTGCGGGTAGTCTTTTTGATCCCGGTAGTAATTGCCCCAGTTACGCTCGACTTCGGCGCGCTCGTAGGCAGTGCCGCTCCTGGCGAGGTCTGCGCCTTTTTTGAGCTGGGTCTGGGCCTCCGCGAAGCGGCCCACGTCGGCCAGCGCCTCAGCGTAAAAGGCGCGCGCCAGCGCCGAGTTGGGAGACGCCTTGACCGCCGAGGCCCCGGCGCTCGTAGCCGCGCTCAGGTTGTTGTTCCAGTCCTGGACCCGGGTCACGATCGTTTCCACGTAGGGGTCGGCGGGTGCGAGCTTCTCCGCCGCCAGCGCCTGCTCGAGTGCCTGTGACTGCTTGGTTTGATAGTTGAGCACGAGCGCATAGTCGGCGTGCAGCCGCGCGTCGTTCGGATGGCTCTTCAGCGACTGCTGCAGTTGGGTGCTTGCCGCCGCGTACTTGTTGTGGAACATGAGTTCCAGGGCCGCATCGGCATTGGGGCCATTCGTCTTCTGGGTGGCCTGGCTACAGGCGACCAGCACGGCACTGAGAACGAAAACTGCGACGCGCCGCCTCACCCCGTGCAGTCTAACGAGAGGAACTAAGAACTCATTAACGGCGGGTGTCACGGGATCGTGACCCCCTTGTAGCCGTCGGCGACGCGTATGGCAAATAGACTCACCGGGTGACGGAGCGCGCGCGCAAGCTCGATGCCAGCCGCCTGCGCGTCATCTCCGGGGGAACGCCGACACCAGCCCCCTCCTACCGACTCCTCACCCAGGTCAGCGCCGCGCTCAGCACCTCGCTGGACCTGGATCAAACTCTGACCGACATTCTCGAGCGGATGAATGCGCTCATCGCCTTCGATGCCGCGACCCTCTTCCTGCTGGATGACTCGCGTACCGAATTGCACGTCAAGGCGGCGCTCGGTGTGCCGGTCTCGCTCAAGGAGGTCAAGAGCTTCAAGGTCGGAGAGGGAGTGGTCGGCTGGGTCGTCCGGCACGGCGCCACGGCCCTGATCCAGGACTCCTCAAAGGATGCCCGTTACAAGCCGACCGGTCCCGAACGCAGAGCCAGGACGGTGCTGGCCGTGCCGCTGCGAGCCAAGGACGCGTTGCTCGGCGCGCTGGTGCTGGTTCGTGCCGCCAAAGAGCCCTTCGGCCCGGAACACCAACGGCTGGTGGAGGCGATTGCCAGCCAGGCGGCGGTCGCGATCGACCATGCCCGCCTTTTCGAGACGGAACGAGGCTCCCGTCGCCGGGCCGAGGCGTTGCTTGCCACCGCGCAAGCGTGCAGCGAGGCCGCCGCGCTGCCGGAATTGCTGCAAACCGCCGTTAAAGAGGTGGCCTTCACAATGCGTGCTACCACTGCGGCCGTCATCCTGTCCGACGATGGGCGCCAGCTTGTCGAGTCAACCTATGACGCCGCCGACCCCGGCTCGCCCACGCTGAAGACGCTTACCGGCTTGCCCCTGTCGGAACTGGCCAGCCTGCTACAAGCTGATCAACTGACCGGTCCGTGGGTGGGAAGGCGGGCAGGCGGCAAGCTTGCGAGCGACGACTGGTGGCCCGGCAGCGAATGCCAGGTCCTCGGCGTTGTGCCGATCCGCTGGCAAGCCTCCCTGGTGGCGCTGCTGGTCATCGGCTTTACCGACCCGGTGCGGCTGGAGACCGCGGAGCTCGAGTTGCTCGACGAGATCGGACGCCAGGTGGCGCTTGGTATGGAGCGCTTGCGGCTCCAGGGTCGAGTACAGGATCAGCAGAACCAAATGGCGGTGGTGGCCGAGCGTAACCGGATCGCGCGCGACATGCACGACGGCCTGGTTCAGTATGTCTACGCCCTGGGACTGAGCCTGGAGCATGCCCGCGACATGCTCGGCACCGACCAGGCGTTTGTCGCCACCAAGCTGACCGGAGCGATCGAGCAGCTGAACCATGTTCTCTCCGAGATGCGCACCTTCATCTACCAGCTTCGGCCGATCATCATGAAGGAGAAGGAGATCGGCCAATGGGTGGTAGATCTCTGCCGCCAGTTTCAGCAGGCGACCGGCATCGTGGTCAGGGCCGAAGTGGGGGAGTCCGCCGGGCAGGAGCTGTCACCCGAGATCTCGATCGCCCTCTTCCGCATCATCCAGGAGGCCCTTTCCAATATCTACAAGCACGCGCACGCCAGGGCCGCCAGCCTCCGCCTCGATTTCGATGTCGAGGGTGTCCGCCTCCTGATTGAGGATGACGGCCAGGGATTCAACCTGGCCGATCGGCCAGCCCCCGCCATCGAGCATGGCCATGGGCTGGCCAACATCGAGGAGCGCGCCCGCGACCTGGGCGCCCGGGTCGTGGTGGACAGCGCGCCCGGGCGTGGAACACGTTTGGAGGCGGCCTTTCCGTACAGCCGATGACCGATCGCACTGTGCGTCTGCTGATCGCGGATGACCACGAGATGATCCGCCTCGGGCTGCGCTCGATCCTGGAGTCCGACGGACGGATCCGCGTCGTGGGCGAGGCAGGCTCGCCGCAGGACGCCGTCTACCAGTCGGCATTGCTGCGGCCGGACGTGGTTCTCCTGGACGTCCGGATGCCGGGGGGCAGCGGTATCGACGCCTGTCGAGAAATCCTTGGCCGGAACCTGGGAAGCCGCGTGATCATGCTCACTTCCTTCGCCGACGAGGACGCCGTCTACGAGTCGATAATGGCCGGCGCCTCGGGCTACCTCCTCAAGGAAATCAACAAGGCGGCGCTGATCGACGCTGTGATCTCCGTGTCAGAGGGGCGGTCTCTCCTGGACCCGGAGGTTACCCGCAAGGTTTTGGAACGGATCAGGAAGATGGCAGCCAGCACCGACGAGGTGGCGAGAGCCGCGCTCTCGGAGCAGGAGAAACGGGTGCTGCGACTTGCCGCCCAGGGAAAAACAAACAAGCAAATCGCCGCCGACCTGTTTCTCTCGGACAAGACGGTTAAGCACCACATCTCCAATATCCTTGGAAAGCTGAACCTGAGCTCGCGTGCCCAGGCGGCGGTATGGGCGACACAGCACGGTCTCCTCGACGAGTTCCCCGAGCGCAAGGCGAGCTAGGGCCCCCGGTGCCGGTTTCACGAACCCGACACGTTTCAATTGCGGAGAAGCTTGCGCCGGCTATCCGCCGTTTGGCCATAAGAGGGGCCGCCTGGAGGATAGGGACGTGGGCCGCCGCAGGGTACGCTCCTCGATGCGCCGAGCGGGTGGGAGTAACCCCGCGACTACCAGGAGGCATACATGCTGCTCGTCGATAAGCTCAATAAGGACCGGCTACCCGAGAAGCCGCAGAACGGTGGGGAGGCATCAACGCCTTCCGTGCCCCTCGGGCTGAAAGCGCAGGGGATCGCGCTGCGGATACCAAACGTTGAGCGCATCAAGAAAACCGTCCACGAGCAGTTGATTGCTTCACTTGGATTCAACTCCGACAACCACAAGCGTGAGGACGTGCAGCGTCGCATTGGAGAGCTCGTCGACCAGTACTGCGACGAGACCAAACTAAAACTAACCAAGTTCGATCGCGACGAGCTCTGCGAGCTGATCATCGATGACGTCCTTGGGTTAGGCCCGCTTGAAAGCCTCCTGGGGGATGCAGAGGTGAGCGAGATCATGGTCAACGGCCCAAAGACGATCTTCATCGAGCGGCGGGGCCGAATCACACAGGCGCAGCTTGCCTTCGAAAACGAGACCCAGCTGCGCAAGGTGATTGACCGGATCGTCGCCCGTATCGGTCGTCGGGTTGACGAGTCATCTCCGATGGTCGACGCCCGCCTTACCGATGGCTCCCGTGTCAACATCGTCATCCCCCCGCTCGCGGTCCAGGGCTCGAGTATCACTATCCGGAAGTTTTCTCGGACTCCTCTGAAAGTGCAGGACCTGGTCGGCTTCGGAACCCTGAACCAGGAAATGGCGGACTTCATCCGGGCCTGCGTTCGCTCCCGCATCAGCATGGTGGTGAGCGGCGGTACCGGCTCCGGAAAGACAACCACGCTCAATGTGCTCTCGAACTTCATTCCTGATACGGAGCGCGTGGTAACCGTCGAGGATACGGCCGAACTGCAGCTCCGCCAGCGCAACCTGGTGTCTCTGGAGGCTCGGAGCGCGAACGTGGAAGGCCGAGGCCTGGTAAGCATTCGCGACCTCGTCATCAACGCGCTTCGGATGCGGCCGGACAGGATCGTGGTCGGGGAGTGCCGCGCCGGCGAAACCCTGGACATGCTTCAGGCCATGAATACCGGACACGACGGCAGCATGACGACGGTGCACGCCAACAGCCCGCGCGACGCGGTCGGCCGCATCGAAACCATGGTGATCATGGGCGGATCAGACCTGCCCTTCCAGGCGATTCGGGAGCAGATCGTCGGTGGGATCACGCTCTTTGTTCAACAGGCAAGGCTGCGCGACGGCCGGCGCCTGATCACACACATCTCGGAGATCACCGGACTCAGCGGCAACCAGATTCAGCTCCAGGACATCTGCGTCTTCGACCAGACCGGTATCGACCAGGAAGGCAATGTCCTGGGTGCCTTCCGCTGGACCGGTGTGGTACCCAAACTCCTTCCGCGGCTCAAGGCCAACGGCGAGGACTTCCCGATGGAGGTCTTTGGAGCGCCCGGACTCCAGGTCATCGACGGTTCCAGTACAACTTCTCCGAACAACCCGGCCCAACGAGCGGTGGCGGACTAGGCCGTGTCCCGCAGGTTACCGTGGCAACGGCAGGAATCCGAGCCTCCGGCATTCACCGCGGCGGATGCCACTCCGGTGGCTGAACCCGGCTCTATTCCCCTCCCGCTCGAAGAGGCGAGGAATGTCCAGGCTCGACTCCGCCAGGACCTCGCCGAGCTGTTGAAGGTGAACCGGC
>DASWQQ010000064.1:0-7001 GCA_036403615.1 Candidatus Dormiibacterota bacterium
TCCGCAGGAAGAGGCCCGTATGCACAAGCGTCACGACCATGTAGCCGATGCCGAAAATAACTCCCCCGCCGCTGAAGGCGGTCGGGATTGAGAGCGCAATCAGCATGAAGCCGCCCATGCCGACGAGTAGCAGCAGCCTGATTGCGAGCGCCCTCGGGGGTACCGCGTTGGTCAGCCAGGCGTAGCCGCCGTACATCCACCAGACATTTCCAAAGAGAAGGGCAGCCTGCAGCACGCCGCCGATCGACGGGTCGCCGGTCAGTACAACCGTCAACTGGGTGATGGTAAAGACGAAGACCAGGTCGAAGAAGAGTTCCAGCGTCGAAACCTGCCCCGCGCCACCGGTCGCCGGCATGATCGGAACCGTCCCGCTCACAAAAGAAGGGTAAAGGTGGAGCCCACGACCGGGGTTGAACCGGTGACCTACGCCTTACCAAGGCGTCGCTCTACCACCTGAGCTACGTGGGCTCGCATTGGGCAGAGGAGGATTCGAACCCCCGAAGGCGCTAGGCCAACTGATCTACAGTCAGTCGCGTTTAACCACTTCGCTATCTGCCCGTCGGGCCACATTCTAGCGACCTTTCGATCGAGCGACCCGGCCGGGCAACCGGGATCCATCTCGAGATGTTATAGTTTCGGTATAGCGTTTGTTGTTAGTCGCGGGTCGGCTACGGCAACAAAGGGGAAGACGCATGAACCTGATCGGGGAGCTCGACGGTAGATGTACCCCGGCGAGAGCAAGGTGGACGCCCTGACCTTATCGGCGCCGCTTGCCGGCATGCCGATGGTTGTCTTTTCGCACCTGCGCTGGACATGGGTCTGGCAGCGTCCCCAACAACTGATCTCGCGGCTTGCCTCTCCGGGCCAGACCTGGTTCGTGGAGGAGCCATTGGTCGCGGCTTCGCCCCTCCCCGGGCTGAAATCCGAGCAGGTTGACGGTATTACCAGGCTCTGGATCGAAGGTCCCGGGCCGGGCACACCGCCCGGGTACATCATGTTCGGCGATCCAGTGGCCGAGGGCTACAAGGAGCTCCTGCTGGACCAACTTCGCCAGCTGGATCGGCCGCTGGTCTGGCTCTATACGCCGATGGCGCTCGATATCGCGCGAGCTCTGAACCCTGGCCTCCTGGTCTACGACGTAATGGACGACCTCGCCTCCTTCAAGGGCGCGCCCGAATCGATGCGCCTCCGCCAGCGCCAGGCTCTAGCCGAGGCCGACCTGGTCTTTGCCGGGGGCCGCTCGCTGCACCGGGGCATCGTCCGCCACAATCCGGACCGGACTTTCCTTTTTCCAAGTGGCGTCGAGCCCGAGCATTATGCCGGCGCCCGCAAGCTGCGCTCCGCACGGCACCGGCCCGTTGCCGGGTATGTCGGCGTTATCGACGAGCGGCTTGACCTGGAACTGGTTCGAGAACTTGCCCTGCGGCTGCCCGACTGGGACATACAGATGGTCGGTCCGCTGGCGAAAATTGAGCCCACCTCACTGCCAGCGGCTCCCAACCTGCACTACCTGGGCGCACGCACATACAGGGATCTGCCAGCAGTCATGGGGGGCTTCGACGTCGCCCTGATGCCCTTTGCAATGAACGAGGCGACCAGGTCCATCTCGCCGACGAAAACGCTGGAGTACCTGGCGGCCGGTTTGCCGGTCGTTTCCACCCGGATTGCGGACGTCGTCTCCAATTTCGGCGGCGTCGTTGATTTTCGCGATGACGCCGATGGTTTTGCGGCCGGATGCCGGGACGTCCTCGAACATTCCGTGCGGGAGCGGGACGGAAAACTGGCCCCGCTCCTCTCTCGGCACCACTGGGATTCGATTGCCGCCGAGATGGCCAACCTGATTCGGGAGTCATTGACCTCTCGGGATGCGGAGGAGTCAGCGTGAGCGAGCCGCGCATCGTGATCATCGGTGCGGGCCCGACCGGGCTTGGAGCGGGCTACCGGCTCAACGAGCTTGGTCACCGCAACTGGACCATGCTCGAGGCCAACGACTACGTCGGCGGACTGGCCACTTCCTTCACCGACGAAGCCGGCTTCACCTACGACATTGGCGGCCACGTCATGTTCAGCCACTACGCGTACTACGACCGCATCGTCCAGAAGGTCATGGGTGACCGGTACACCGAGCTCAACCGTGAAGCCTGGGTGTGGATGGAAAACCGGTTCATCCCCTACCCATTTCAGAACAACATCAAGGGTCTTGAGAAAGAGACGGTCGTGGAATGCATCATGGGCTTGATCGAGGCGCAGAAGCGCGAGCACCATCCACGCAATTTCAAGGAATGGATCGAGGCCTCATTCGGAGCCGGGATCGCGAAGCACTTCATGATCCCCTACAACTTCAAGGTCTGGGCAACACCGGCCGAGCAAATGAACTATGGCTGGATTGGCGAGCGCGTCTCGGTGGTCGACGTCGAAAAGGTGCTGAGGAACGTGCTGCTGGACCGAGTGGATGCCGGCTGGGGTCCCAACAACACCTTCAAGTACCCACTGAAAGGTGGGACCGGCGCCCTCTGGAATGGCATGCGTTCCTTTGTCGAAGACCACCTGCGCCTCAACGCCCGCGTGGTTGCAGTTGACCCGGTGGAAAGGGAGGTGCGCACGAGCGAGGGCGAGGTCTTACCCTATGACGTTCTGATCAACACCATGCCGCTCAACCGGCTCGTTCAATCCCTGGAGGGCACGGTTCCGTCCACCGTCCGCGACGCCACGGCGCAGCTCCAGTGGAACAGCAGTCACATCGTCGGCGTCGGGATCGACCGGCCGGCCAACACCACCAAGAACTGGATATATTTCCCTGAGCCCGACGTTCCCTTCTACCGGGTTACCTATCTCTCGAACTATTCGCCCTATATCACGCCAAAAAAAGGCCAGACGCTCCTGCTGACAGAGACCTCGAGTTCCTGCCATAAGCCGGAGAACGCGTCGACCATCGTGCCCCGCGTCATAGCTGGGTTGATCAAGACCGGCCTGATGCAGGAATCCGACCGCCCGTTGGTCGTCACCACCTGGCACTGCTCGCCCTCGATGGAATATCCGATTCCATCACTCGGGCGGGACCAGGCGCTTGGCGTCATCCAACCCTGGCTGCGACAGCAGCGGATCTGGTCTCGGGGCCGCTTCGGGGCCTGGCTCTATGAGGTCGGCAATATGGATCACTCCACCATGCAGGGAGTGTAAGCCGTCAACAATGCGCTTTTCCACGAGCCGGAAACGGTGTGGATCCCGCGCGGGGAAGGGGTGGAACTCAGGCAGCCTGCGGCAGCTCGCGCCGAGATGGCAGCGTCGAATCGATGATCGCCCGGTAGGCGGCCCAGGTAGGAGTTGGCCGGCGCTCGAGGTCGACGAGGCCGAGCTGATCCTCGTGGCCGTCGTTCTTACGCAAGCTGGTGTTCCAGTCGACGTGGTTGATGAAGCCGTACCAGGTGAAGCCGCGAATCGGAACGCCGTCCTGGAGGAGACGGATGGTGTCAGTCCATTGCCGAATCAGCCAGTCGACCGAGTCGGCGTCCGCGCCGTTTGTCTCCATCTGCATGATTGGCACCCCGAGCCTGGCCTGGTACTGACGGGCCAGTTGGTAGTAGCCGAGACGCTCACCGGATTCGCGCAGGCTGCCGTCAGGCAGGACCTCTTTCTCGCACGCGGCGTAGTAGTCGTTGCCGGCGATCAGGCGTGAATCTTCTCCATGTAGCTCGAACCATCCAAGATCGTCGCGACTGGCGCCGTTTCGCAGGAGGTAGTCCGCCACCACGCCTGGGAGCCGGTGGCCGAGAAACAGCTCGAAGGCCGAAAAGCGAAGTTCGTTGAGAAACTGGGCATGGCCGATCGCTCCCGGGTGGACCGGGTGGTAGTACTCGCAGGAGTCCGACTGTAAAAAGAGAGCGTCCGGCCGCACCGCTTCGACGGCGCGGCGCCCGAGCACCACGCAGCGTGCCACCGTCAGGAGCGCCCTTGTGAAGCTCCGATCGTCATGCCGCTGCTCGTTCCAGTAGCCCAGCCGTCCGGAGAAGGTAGCGGTTACCAGTGGCTCGTTGACAACCGTGTAGTACCGAACCCATGGATAGCGCTCGGCAAAGGCGCGGGCGTAGCTGGTGAAACGGCTGACGACGTGTGGGTTCTGGAACGTCCTCAGATCGTCTGGCACTCCGAAGTGCATCAGGTCCACGATCGGCGTGATACCCAACCGGCGGATGCAGCCGAGCGCCTCGTCCGGAAAGCTCCAGTCATACAGGCCGGGCGCCGGGTTGACGCGGTGGAAAGGTATCCCGTAGCGCAGGAAGCGCAGACCGAAGTTACTGACGAGCTCCAGGTCCTGGATTACTCGCCCGTAGTGGCCCGTCTTCTGCAGCTCGTCAATGCGCCGCCCGTCGACTATCGGGGCGCTGCACTCGATGCCGCTGGCGAAAACGAATCCACGGTCGAGCTCGAGCTGGTCCCCCGGTGTCCGGGTCGAAATGGTCAGATGAGAGTCTCCCAGGGCGTCGATGGTGGGAGTAACGATTCGATTTGCGCAGTCCTGCGCCGGCGCGGGACATTACCGCCTCACTCGAACTTTCGGAGCAGCCGATCCTCCTTTTCATAGAGGTCGGTGGCGCGAAAGGCGAAGTAGAGCCCGACGGCAACCAGTATCCAGACGAGAAGGGCGGCCAGCAGTGCCAGCGCGGGGCTGGCAGTTCGGAGCAGCAAGGCGGCGACCACCGCAAATGCCGCCAGGCCGAAGGCGCCGATCACCCCCCCGCTGGCATCGGCGCATGCCTTCGTCTTCCCCTCCTTCTTCTCGAGCAGGGTGAGGGTAGCGGGCAGGATCGCCGGGAAGGCGAGGAAGAGGCCACCGACTCTAGGGCCGAATGCGAGGGAGGCCAGGCCCGCCACGATCGAGATGGCAGCCCCGAAGGCGAATCTGATCGCGTAGTCTGCCGCCCTCGCCTCCCTGAGCTTGCCCAGGTCGACGGCGACCGGCTGCTCGTCATCCTCGATCAGCTGGCGCCTTTCGCTGCTCATCTTTCGAGGACCAGGTAGAGACTCCCGGCAACCGCAAACCATGCCAGCCAGGCGGTCAGGGAGCCGACCAGCGCCCTGAACCGGTCCACCGTGAAGAGCGTCACGGCGCAATAGACGATCATCGCGACGCTCCCGATGATCATGCCGGTCGTCTGGGGGATCGCACTCCCAGCGCCCTTGAACGCGGCGGTGAGAAGCAGGCTGGCGAGGGCGACTGCGGGCGCGGCGGAGAAGATCCCGGCGAACCGCTTTGGTTGCAGCACCGCCCCGACCATGGAGAAGGCGACGACCAGGAGCCCGGCTGCAAGAGCCTTGATGGCGATCAAGAGGACGGGAGACATGCTACAGTACTAATATCAGATTACAGTAGCCTTTAGCTAGCATTAAAGTCGGGGCCGAAGCTGTTCAAGGAGGTCGACCATGCCAAGGGGAGCCAGTCCGAAGCGGACCAACCGGTCGGAGAAAACAAAGAAAAAAGCGGCTGGGTCGGCCAGCAGGTCCAAGAGCCGCAAGGCGTCCAGCGGCCGCACCCGCTCCAGGGCTTCGTCGGGCCGGGGCTTCGCCTCGATGAGCTCGACAAAACAGCGTGCGATCGCGAGTGAGGGTGGACGCGCCGCTCACGAACAGGGGACCGCACACGAATTCACCTCTGCCGAGGCTCGCGCCGCCGGTCAGAAGGGTGGGCGGCGCGTCAGTCGCAATCGCCGTCACATGGCCGAGATCGACCGCAAGGGCGGAGAGAGCTGACCGCGGCCTAAACTCTCTGCATGTTTACGGTCGGCGCTCAACCAGCTGAGGCGCCGCCGGTACTCGTACCAGAACGGTTCAACCTTGCTGATTTCCTGGTGGACAGGCACCTGCGGGAGGGGAGAGGCGAGTCGATTGCCATCCTGTGTGGCGAGGAATCGATTACGTATAGGCAGGTTAGCGAGCGCTCCAACCGCGTCGCCAACGGCCTACGGGCGCTCGGGGTTCGTCGCGAGGAGCGCGTCCTCCTGCTTCTCCTCGACTCGCCTGCCTTCGTCTACAGCTTCTTTGCGGCGCAGAAGATTGCCGCCGTCCCGATCCCAACCAACACGCTGCTGAAGCGCGCCGACTATGGTTACCTTCTAAACGACTCGCGGGCGTCCGTCGCGATCGTAAGCGAGGAGCTCGTCCCATTGATCACGGCGATTCCCCGCTCCGATCTGCCCTACCTGCGCCATATCGTGGTGGACGGCACCGCCGCTCCGGACACCCTCCCCTTCGAAGGACTGATCCGGCAGCCGGACGAGATGCGCGTAGAAGAAACCTCCAGAGATGACGCTGCCTTCTGGCTCTACTCCTCGGGAACAACCGGCTTCCCCAAGGGCGCCGTTCACCTTCACCACGATGTCGCATATACCGTTGCCCTTTACGCCCAGGGCATTCTGGGAATCACCGCACAGGACCGCACTTACTCGGTTGCGAAGCTCTTCTTTGCCTATGGCCTCGGCAATGCCCTGACATTCCCATTCGCAGTCGGTGCCCGCACCGTCTTATGGCCCGGCCCGTCTTCCGCGCCCAACGTCTTTGAGCAGATCGAGCGCCATCGGCCGACTCTTTTCTTCTCAGTGCCGACGAACTACGGCATGTTGCTGGCGCACAGGCGGGAAGGGTCTGACTTTGACCTCGGCAGTATCCGCCAGGCCGTCTCTGCCGGAGAAGCCCTGCCCAGGGCGCTTTTCGAGCGCTTCAAGGACCGTTTCGGAGTCGAGATCCTGGACGGCATCGGGTCGACCGAGATCCTCCATATCTTCATCTCCAACCGGCCGGGCCGCGTGCGACCAGGCTCCAGCGGTCAGCTGGTACCCGGCTACGAGGCGCGGCTCCTGGATGAGAACGGCGGCGACGTGCCTGACGGCACGATCGGCAACCTGTTGATCAAGGGTGACAGCACCTGCGCCTACTACTGGAACAAACACGAGCGCACTAAGGACACGATCGAAGGACATTGGATCAGGACCGGCGACAAATACTGG
>DASWQQ010000065.1:0-2206 GCA_036403615.1 Candidatus Dormiibacterota bacterium
ATGAAGCACCTACGCGGCAGCAACATCGAGGAGCAACGTCTACCCGGGCGCGCAGCACGAAGTGCTCAACGAGATCAACAAGGACGAGGTCATAGACGATGTGGTTCGCTTTCTGCGCCGGGCGCTGGGATTCGGCTCCAACTCGCCCCGGATCACCGTGGTCGAGGTTGGCCCCAGCCAGGGCCTGTTGCGAGAAGCCGTGGATTCGCTCTGCAGCCTCTTCGACAATTCGCGCGGCATGCTGCGGCAGCACGGGCCCTCAGTGGCGAGAGTCAAGGGCCAGGGTTCCTACTCTTCGGCCGTGATCATCCTCAACCAGGTGCTGGGTGCTCGCCGAGTGGCATCCCAAACTCATCGAGCGAGCGGGCCAGCGCTGACAAGGCTGCCGTACCTCCGTTCAACCTATGCCTTGACATGACATCAAGGGAGGAGAGCGCATGAAGGCAGCCTGGTACGACCGCCAAGGTCAGGCAGCGGACGTGTTGCGCGTCGGAGAAGTGCCTGACCCTTCGCCGGGCCCGGGAGAAGTGCGGGTCAGGCTCCGTTACTCGGGCGTCAACCCTGGCGATGTGAAAAAGCGGCAAGGGTGGCTCGGTTCGCCGATGCCTTTCCCACGGGTGATTCCACACAGTGACGGCTCCGGGGTGATCGATGCGGTGGGATCGGGCGTCGAGCGCGCCCGTCTGGGCCAACGAGTGTGGGTGTACGGGGCGCAGTCCTACCGCCCCTTCGGTACCGCCGCGGAGGTCACTGTGGTGCCGGACGGGCTCGCCATTGACCTGCCGGCGAGCGTCACCGACCAGCTTGGCGCTACGCTGGGCATCCCGGGCATTACGGCGCACCGAGCGGTATTCGGCGACGGCCCGGTGGCGGGCCGCACTGTGCTCGTCCATGGCGTCCATGGCGGCGTAGGCTCGATCGCTGCGGCGCTCGCGGCCTGGGGCGGCGCGACGGTGATCGGTACGGTACGCGGCACGGCCGAACTGGACCGGATCGATCGAAACGCCGTGCGGCACGCCGTCGCCCTCGATCAGACCGAGCCGGCAGCGCAGATTCGGGCCGCGGCTCCCGATGGTGTGGATCGCATCGTCGAGGTGGCCCTGTCGGCAAACGTGGACCTCGACGCGCAATCGGTGCGCCAGGGCACTGTCATCGCCGCCTACTCCAGCCCCGACAATCGGCCACAGATCCCGTTCTGGCCGCTGCTGTTCGCCAACGTCACCCTGCGACTGCTCGGCAGCGACGACTTCCCTGCGGAGGCCAAACAACAGGCCACCCGAGACCTTTCCGTTGTGGCGGCGGAGCGGCGCCTCGACTTCCAGATCGCTCCCGCATATTCGCTCGACCAGATCGCAGAGGCACACGAGGCGTTGGAGTCTGGTGCCCGGGGCGGGCGCGTCCTGGTCGCGCTGCAGCCTCTCGCGGGCTAACGCCAGGAGAGGCTGGGCTGCAGGCCCGGCCTTTCACCCTCAGCAGCCTGAGCGGGGCGCTGCCCGGCACCTCCCTCGCCACGATCCCATCGAAGTGAGCAGCGGCATCATGTTCCGAAAGTACTTGCATGTGCAAACACCAGGAGAGTAAAGTACTTGTAGGCGCAAGCATACGCGGGGTGACCGAAGGAGATTGCGGATGATCAACGAACTCAAAGTCGACCTGGATCGCTCCCTGAACCGCCGGTGGGGCACCATGGCGGACGACGTCCGAGTGAAAAGAACCATCGCCGCCCTGGAGGCGAATGGCATCAGCGTCCTCCGGGTTTCGGACGCCGCCCAGGCAAAGCGGATTGTCCTGGACCTCATCCCCGATGGCTCCGAGGTCCACCAAGGGGCCTCGCAATCGCTCGACGTGGTGGGCATCACCGATGAGATCGCAAAGTCCGGTCGCTACGAGGCGCTCCGGCCGCGGATCTGGAGCATGGATCGCCAGACCCAGGGCGACGAGATCCGCCGCCTGGGCGCGGCGCCGGACGTCATGCTCGGGAGCGTGCACGCGGTCACCGAGACCGGGTCGCTGCTCGCGGCTTCGATGAGCGGGAGCCAGCTCGGGCCGTATGTCAGCGGTGCCGGTCGAGTCATTCTGGTCGTGGGGACGCAGAAGATCGTGTCCGACCTCGAGGAGGGTCTGCAACGCATCGACGAGTACGCCTACCCCCTCGAGGACGCCCGCGCCCAGGAGGCCTATGGCATACGCAGCGCGGTGAACAAGG
>DASWQQ010000066.1:0-6946 GCA_036403615.1 Candidatus Dormiibacterota bacterium
GTGCGGATCCGCGGCCAGTCGATCCTCGGTCCGGCCAGGCTGAGCAGGTCCGGCAGCAGAGTCAGCACGCCCGGCACCGAGCGGATCTTCGCCGCGACGGCCGCGACGGCGGCGCGGTGGGCGGAGATCGTGTCGCCCGGCGGGGCGGTCACCACCGGGATGGAGCTCACCTCCGGCGACACACCGTAAGCGGCGGCGAGTTTGGCTTGAGTCTGGGACCCCTCCTGGCCAGGAAGCGAGAAGTCGGCCGAGAGCCGGGGCTGCAACTTGCCCGCGGTCAAACCGCCGGCAAGCAGGGCGATCAACCAGAAGCCGATTACCCACCACCGGTGTCTCAGGACAAAGCGAGCTGATCTTTCCAATGACGCCTCCCTCATTTGCCTCTAGGGCTGAACTGAACGACCGGTCGTTAAGTAGTGTAGCTGAACGGTCGGTCGGTAAGCAAGCTAGAATGGGCGGAGACGAAGGATCGAGGCAAGGATCGAGGTACGCCGATGAATCAGGGGAGCGAGCGGCGCATCGGTGCCGAGACGCGGGCGGAGATCCTTCGGGTCGCGCTCGCGCTGTTCACCGAGAAGGGCTTTGAAGGGACCTCGATCCGGGACATCTCCAGCGCGCTCGGGCTCACGAAGTCGGCGCTCTACTACCACTTCCAGAGCAAGGACGCGATCGTGGTGGGCCTGTTGGAAGAGCGACACCAGGAACTCGACGACCTCATCGACTGGATCGCTGCCCAGCCGGCCACATCCGATTTGATGCAGCGAGCGGCGCTACGGTGGGTGGACAGCACCACTCCCGAGCGGCTCCGGCTGATGCGCCTTGCTCAAGCCAACCAGCCCCTCATGAAGCGTCTCTCCGACAGTGGCGCGGACGTTCGCGCCGGCTTCGACCGCGTCATCGATCTCTTGGTCGATGAGAAGGCGACCGCGGAGGATCGCCTCTATGCCCGCTTGGTGTTCGACACCGTTAGCGCGGCCGGCCGCGCGGCGCAGGGAACAGACGCCAGCCCAAACGACGTGATCGCGGTCGCCCGTCGCGCAAGCATCTCCCTCACCTGCCCCGAGCACAAATCGTGACCAGGGTGGCCCCCCAGCGGCCAGCGGGTCGGCGACCAATTGGCTCACCCTCCTGATTAGCCACCAGCAGGGCTTCGCAGATTGCCGAGTGTGTGCGCGCAAAGATGGTGTGTGTGTCGGGAATTGCCAATGTCGTTTACCCGGTCAGCGCGCGACGCGGGTCCATTCGGTTTTGCCAATGTCGGACTGCATCGCGGCGCTAGATCACTTGAGTGGTGAGTAGGAGGTCGGGGTCCACAGTTCGTTGTAGATATTGGCTGCGAGAGGGCCTGACGCTTCGCTCTGATCCCGTTTCGATATCCACTCGGGATCCGCCTGAAAAGCGTTCCACCGCACTCCGCGCTCAGCCATATCATTCCAGGCCAACAAGTAGTGAAGTTCATTCGAGAGCCCAACGACGGGTTCCCAGAAGCCAACCGGCTTGATGCCGTGACGCTCCCACAGCGGCACGCTCACGTTCTCCATTCGTTGCGCGAGTGCGCCTCGCTTCCCGGGAACGATGCTGTAGCGCCTGTATTCGTAGAGCAATCGACTACCTCCATTTCCTCAATCCGGTGTTGGACTCTCCGTCTGATGAGTTCCGTGCGCGTGAGCTCCTCCAAAAATTCGATCGGAATCGGAAGGCTGAGCAGCCTGACGTCTCCGTCACCTCGGCATTAGAGCTGGCGCCCGGGATTACAGTGGCAACGGCCTCTTGTGATCGCGAGCCCCGAACGGTGCCGGGGCCTCGTCGCAGCAATAAAGGTGCTTGCCTTTTAGGCCGCAGCATCACGTGCTCCTAGCCGGCATTTGAGTGCGACAGACAGTTGCCTCTGCAGAAGCCGGTTGATGTCGCTGGGTTGAAATGTCCGATCGGGCGAGTCGGGGCGGCGACCGCTATCAGCATGACAATGAGCAGCCCGTTGAAGGAGAGTTCTTTGATGGGGAAGGCAGGGCGACCGTCGCCCTGCCTTGAGCCCAGCGTTGCGCAAGGATCAAACGCTCCCAGCCACCTTGACCGGATGCGGAATCCCCATGAACGGGAACTCGGACAACAGGTCCTCGTGAGGCTTGACGGGCTGAGGCTTGATCTGCCCATTGGTCATGAATGCGAAGCGAAACGAGAAGACATCGTCGGTCGGTGTCCGCCCGTTTGGGTAGCGGGCCGGCCTGGTGCGGTCGTAGTGAAGAATGTCCGGCAAGATGGTGAGCGCCGCAGCCCTTGCCCCGTCGGGGGTGTAGCCGTGGCTTTCCAGTACTTCTGACAACGGCTTCACGAACTTCTTGACGTCGTCGATAGGATCCGTCGCGTTGAACTCGTTCTTGATCTCGTTCGGGTTGAGGATCGGGTTGAACGAAGGGTTGCCCTCCCGGTCCATGGGGACGAGCTTGCCGACTTGGCGCAGGCTGATTGTCAGCCAGACCCCGATTCGGGGACCCGGGCCCAGCATGTCGTTGGGTACTTCGAGCGCGATCGAGTTGACGTTCCCCTCGCCGAACGTGTCCTTCCCCTTCCAATCGAACAGTCCGTGCGCACCCTTGATCAACCACTCGAGAACGTTATCGGCGTCGGCGAAGAAGGGGTCGCTTCGTGTACCGACAAACAGGCGGCAGGCGCCGGCTTCCACCGGTGCGGTCATCTGATTGAAGCCCACTGGCGTCCCCTGTATCAACACTGCGCCCAGGGGCTCACGGCTCTGGGCCTCGCCGCCGGTGGCGTAGTGCGCCGTTGCGGTTTGCCGACCGTCCTTCAGCTCCGAGAACGTGAAGCTGAACGCAGCGTCCGCCAACGAATCTCCGTCGTTGTCGATGTTGAACCGGTAGATCGCGTCTGGGTGGAACCCGGTGCCTTCGAGAAAGGGATTCGAGTTCATGATCAGCACGGTCCGATCGCGGTTACCGGGTGCGGTAAACACGAATAGGTCTGTGAGGTCGAGACGGGCATCGCCCCCTGGAAACTGGAAGGGATGCTCGTGGTCGCCGGCACTGAAATGGTTGGACACTGTGAGAACCTCCTGATGCTTCAGGCGACGCCGGCGCGGGACATCGCTTTGTTGCCTACATTCCGACCGCCGAGAAAACCGATCAGCGTCTGGTTCACCTCGTCAGCGTGCGTCGCAAGCATGCCGTGGGGGGCGCCCGCGACCACGACCAGCCGGCTGTCCTTCACCGCCTCGTGCGTCCGGATCCCCGTCGCCGAGATGGGAAGGACCCGGTCGGCGTCACCATGCATCACGAGCGTGGGCACCTTGAATTGAGCAAGGTCGCTGCGGAAGTCGGTCAGCCAGCTTGCCGGGCAATCTATGGTGGCCTTCGGTGAGGCGCCGGCAGCCTCGTTCCAGCTATCACGGACGACCTCTTCACTAATGCGCTTTCCCAGCAACGTGTCGAGGTTGTAGAAGTTTTGGTTCCAACCGGTCAGGAAGGCGAGCCGATCCTTTGCGATCGCGCCCTGGATTCCCTGTACCGCGGCCTGGTCCAGTGGCCCGGGATTCTCGGCTGTCTTCAGCAGGTACGGAGTAATCCCGGAGAGAATCGCGGCCTTGCTGACGCGGCCGGTTCCATACTTGCCGATGTATCGAGCCACCTCTCCGCCGCCCATCGAGAATCCGACGAGCGTGACGTCACGCAAGTCGAGCTTGGTGATGAGCTTGTGGAGGTCCTCGGCGAACGTGTCGTAGTCATATCCCGTTGTGGGTTGACTCGACTTACCAAACCCACGGCGGTCGTAGGTGACGACTCGATATCCCTCCCGCAGCAGTGCCAGCGTCTGTCGCTCCCATGAGCGCCCACTCAACGGGTACCCATGGATCAATACAACCGGTTTGCCCGATCCATGGTCCTCGTAGGACAGGTCGATCGTGCCAGAGTTCTCCTGGCCCACCGTCACGTAAGGCATCGCATCCTCCTTCTGTGTAGTCCGCACAAGGAGAATGCGCGGGTAAGTGGACGACGTCTATTGGACGATGGTCGCGCGAGGGCTAATACATAAGACCTAGTCCGGGTCGGCTGTCGGAGCAATGCCGGAGCGAATCGCCTGTAGCGCCGCCTGCGTACGGCTGTGTACATCAAGCTTCACGAAGACGTTGTTGAGGTGCGCCTTCACCGTCTTTTCGCTTATCACAAGACGACGGGCGATCTCTTTGTTGGCGAGACCTTCCGCCACGAGCCTGAGCACTGACGTTTCGCGCTCCGTCAGTGACTTCATACCTTCGGGCTGCCGTAGATCCTTGGCCAAGCGGGTCGCTGCCTCAGGCGATAGATGCACTCTGCCCTCGGCGGCATCCTGAATTGCCCGTACGAGCTCATCGCCCCTCGTGTCCTTGATCAGGTATCCGATGGCACCGGCCTGTATCGCGTCGGAGACGCTGCGGCCCTGCAGGACGCTCGTAAGGGCGATCACCTCGACGCGCGGCATCTCGGCCTTGATGCGTGTGATCGCCTCAATCCCGTCCACGTGTGGCATGAGGATGTCCATCAGCACCACGTCAGGCCTCAACCGGCGTGCCAGCTCGATCGCTTCGCTGCCATCGGAAGCCTCGCCGACCACCGTGATCCCGGACTCCTGATCGAGGAACATCCGCAACCCCTGCCGCACAACCCAGTGGTCGTCGACCACCAGGACCTTGATCGGATCGCCGCGACGCGGCTCAGTACCCGACGCTCTCGTGACCATTTCGACCGTAAGCGATTATGCTCGTAGCTCGGCCATTCGTCTTGATCGCCACAGGTTGGGGTGCTGGTTCAGGAGGGCGCGGTGGCGGAGTCGAGGAAGGCACTGGATGACGAGCTCGGCGAGAGCGCGCGCTCCGACGAACGACAACGCCTGGCGCGGGAACTGCACGACTCGGCCTTGCAAGCACTTTATGGGATATCGATCTCTGCTCAGGCTGCGCGACGGACGGCCGGAGGGATTCCAGAGAGTGAGCGGTTGATCGAGGCGCTCGACTACATCGTCGATCAGTCCGAGGCGGCGCTTGTGGAGCTTCGCTCGCTGATCTTCGGACTGAGGCCTGAGAGCGTTGCCGAGGAAGGGCTGGTCGCCGGGCTGCGTCGCCTCGCCGCGGCCGTCGCTGCACGGCACAAGCTCCACGTCGAGCTCGTGGCCGAAACGGAACCCGAGATAGACCTCTCGGCAAAAGAAGCGCTCTACCGGATTGCCCAGGAGTCGCTGCAGAACGTCGTGAAACACGCCTTGGCCCATGTCGTACGACTGCATCTGGTGTCGGAAGGCGACAAGGTCGAGCTTGTCATCGATGACGACGGCATCGGATTCGACTCCGACGCTGACCACCCTGGACATCTCGGCCTCAGGGGCATGAAGCAGCGGGCCTCGGCGCAGAATCTCGAGCTCACGGTGCACAGCCGGCCGGGAGCGGGCGTCGAAGTCAGGGTCAGGACGCACGCTCTGCCGAGGCGCACAAAACAGGTCATCCCGTGGAGCTGATGAAAGCAAGCAATGATTGAGACGGCTTTCACCCGCCTGGTCGGGTGCACGGTGCCGATACAGCTTGCTGGGATGGGCGCCATCGTTAGTCCGGAGCTGGCCGCGGCTGTGTCGGAAGCAGGCGCGCTGGGTCAGATCAGCTTTGTCCAGACCGACCCCGCCGTTGCCAGGCAGCGGCTGGATAGGATCGAGCAACTCACGACGAAACCGTACGGTGTCAACCTGGTCCTCCCCTACGTCGATCCCACGATTCTGATGATGGCGGCGCCGCGGGCGCGGGTGATCGATTTCTTCTGGGGCGAGCCCGACCCAGGTCTGGTCGAGCAGGTGCACGCAGCAGGTGCTCTGGCCTCATGGCAAGTAGGCTCTGTGCGCGAGGCGATCAGCGCCGAGAAAGCGGGGTGCGACTTCATCAGCCCCCAAGGCATCGAGGCGGGAGGACACATTCGTGGCCAGCTCAGCTTGTTGCCCCTTCTCGCAGGGGTTCTGGATGCTGTGTCCGTGCCCGTTCTCGCCGCAGGTGGAATTGGCACTGCGCGAGGCATCGCCGCCGTTTTGCAAGCGGGCGCGGCTGGTGTGCGCATGGGTACTCGTTTCATCGCGGCCGAGGAATCCAACGCTCATCCCGAATACGTCCAGGCGTTGATAGCCGCGGGGGCCGAGGACACGGTCCTAACGACGCGCTTTGAAGTCGACTGCCCAATGTGTCCCGCGACACATCGCGTTGTTCGCTCTGCGCTCGAGCTCGCCGAAGACCTTCCGGACCGGCCACTAGGCGAGATGGAAGTTTCGGGGTCGCGCTATCCAATCCCACGGTTCTTTGGTTTCCCACCTACTGGTCAAATGACGGGAAGGATTACGGCGATGGCCTGCTATGCCGGGCAGTCAGTTGCTGGCATTCACGGGGTGCAACCGGCCGGCGAGATCGTCGCGGAGCTTGTCAGCGGTACAGAGAATCTGCTGGAACGGCACGTTCAGACAGCAGTTCAATAATGAATTCAGGCGTGGACTTCGACGATATCAACCACACCCTCGAGTCCGCTGAAGTCCTCGATATTTCGGGTGGTACAGCGGTAGGCAGACGGACGGCCTGTGATTTTCGAACCGGGTGCCTCACGGTCCTGACCGTTGCGTCCTAGGCGTGAAGGCTCCGCGGAGGCATCGATTGCCGCCTAACGAGTTCAGATCCGTCGGCGCCAGTCACAACCGCACCCCCTAGGTTGCGATTAGCTAGAGACGCAACCACAGGTAGAAGCGGTGTGGCGGAAGATCGGACTGACCGCCAGAATGCCATCAAGCTGCGAAGTGGCGATTAACATCATCCGTTCGGCCCACGTCGGAACCATTGGTCCGGCCCGCCATGGGCTCTCGCAAAGAAAGGCGGTGCTGCTGTTCGCCGCAGTGGCCTTGGAGGTGGTTGCAGCGATCTGTCTGGCGGTGGCCG
>DASWQQ010000067.1:0-4743 GCA_036403615.1 Candidatus Dormiibacterota bacterium
ACCGCCAGGTTGATACCGAGGGTCAGGAAAGCCATCGACCCGGAGTAGATGTTGAGCACGTTCGCTGCAACGGCACCGACCGCAATGCCGAGCAATACCAGGACCTGTAGCCATACCGGCAACGGGTTGGTGAACTGCTCAGTGGGGTTTGCGCCCAGCTTGGAAATGGTGGCCGCGGCCGCGCCCGCGATCTCGAGAACAGCGCAGGAAACGAAGACTCCAAGACCGGCCGCAAGCGCGACCTTCTGCGGGTCGGAGTTTTTGGGAAGGTAACGGCTGTAGTCAGATGCGAACGGGTTCCAGCCGATCGCATAACCGAAGGAGATGAAGACCGCCAGGATGAAGGCGCCGGAGGCGCCACCAAAGGCCAGGGGAGCCTGGGCATTGAAACCGACCCCCATGTGAGCCTGAGCGAGTACCACGATGGTGGCCAGGCCGAATACCAGAGCGAGGTAGGGGAAGATCACCCGCTCGAACTGGTGAATCATGTTGTGCCCGATGAAAGCGACGAGCACCTGGGCGAGCACCACGATCACGAACGCTACCGGGAAGCTGATCACGATGCCCTTGTTGGTCAGCACCGAACTGAGCGTGACCAGCGCGAAGGTACCGCTCACGCTGTTGACGATGAACCAGCCGAAACTGGCGGTCAGCCAGCTCAAGCCGGCAGGTAGGAAGTTTCCGAAGAAGCCGAACGCGGCCCGCCCCTCCACCATCTGCGGGACGCCGAACCGGGGCCCCATGGTGGAAAGGATGGCGTGGGTAATAGAGCCCATCAGGCTGCCGATGATGACACCGAATACGGTCGGCCAGAAGCCGCCGCCGAAGACCGCGATCGGCAATACGCCGACGAATACAGTGGCGAACTCCATGTTGGGGGACATCCAGGTCCAGAAAAGGCGGATCGGGCTGCCGTGCCGCTCCCGTTCCGGGATGAATTCGATACCACCCGGCTCAACGGTGGTTACCCTGCTTCCGTAGTCCCCCTCACGAACCGGTACGTGCGCGTCGACATCGGTGGTTGTTGCCACAGTCCTCTCCCCTATCCGTATGGTTGTCGACTTCCCCTGCGCGCATTGTAAGGCGGTTAGCCCAAGCGCACCAGAGAAATCTTTCGCCGTAGACTTCGATCGTGTTCGACCTCTTGATCCGGGATGCGCGGCTGCCAAGGTCGGAGGCGCTCAGCTCGGTCGGGATCGAGGGTGGGCGGATCGCGGGCCTACCGGGCCCGGGCCAGAAAGCTGAGGCTCGGGATGTGATCGAGGCCCGGGGCGGCCTGCTGACCCCGGCACTGGTCGAGCCCCACATCCACCTCGACGCCGTTCTGACGGTTGGCCAGCCGCGTCACAACCAGAGCGGGTCCCTGTTCGAGGGGATCGCGATCTGGGGCGAGCGGGTAAAGAGCCTTACCGTCGAGGACGTCAAGCGCCGCGTCGGCCAGGTGCTGCGCTGGCAGGTCGCGAACGGGGTCCTGTTCGTGCGCAGCCACGTCGACGTCTGCGACCCCAACCTGACGGCCCTGCGCGCCCTCCTCGAGTTGCGCGAAGAGGTCAAAGACATGATCACACTCCAGCTGGTTGCCTTCCCGCAGCAAGGCATCCAGTCCTTCCCTGACGGGGAAGCGCTGATGCGCACGGCGGTTGAGATGGGCGCCGATGTCGTTGGCGGCATCCCTCACTTCGAGCTCACCCGGGAGTACGGTGTCGAGTCGGTCAAGTTCGCCATGGCGCTGGCGAAAGAGCACGGCAAGCTGGTCGACATCCACTGCGACGAGACCGACGACGACCACTCGCGCTTCGTCGAGGTGATGGCCGCCGAAACGATCCGGCTTGGTATGGAGGGCCGGGTGACTGCCAGCCATACGACCGCGATGCATTCCTACAACAATGCCTACGCCGGCCGGCTGATCGTCAACATCAAGAAAGCCGGCATGAACATGATCACCAACCCGCTGGACAACGCGACCCTCCAGGGGCGATTTGACAGCTATCCGATCAGGCGCGGGCACACACGCTTCAAGGAGTTACTGGCGGCGGGCGTAAATGTCTGCATCGGGCACGACTCGGTGATGGATCCCTGGTACCCGCTCGGCTATGCCGACCCGCTGCAGGCGGCCATGGTGCTCGCCCATTACGGACAGATGTCGGGATTCGAGGAGATCCGAACCCTGGTCGACATGATCACCGGCAACGGCGCAAAAACGCTCGGACTTACGGACTACGGCCTCGCCGTCGGCTGCCGCGCCGACCTCGTGCTCTTCGACGCGCAGAGCGAGATGGATGCGATCCGCCGGATCGCGCCCCGCAGGCTGGTACTCAAGGCAGGCCGGGTGGTAGCGCGCTCCGAACCCGCAAGCCACGTGGTCAGCTGGAAGGGAAAGGACGAGCCGGTCGACTTCCAACCTTCGACGAGTGCTGGTTAAGGGCGGTACGGTTGTCCGCGCCTCGGGGGCGGAGAAAGCCGACGTCCTGATCAGCAACGACCGGATCGCGGCGGTTGCGCCCGATCTCGAGGCCCAGGCCGAGGTAGTCATAGACGCCGCCGGAATGCTGGTGCTCCCGGGCGTTGTCGACCCTCACACGCATTTCGAGCTGGACACCGGCAGCGATAAGACCCTCGATGACTTCGCCTCCGCCTCGGAATCAGCGGCGGCGGGCGGCGTGACGACCTTTCTCGACTTCGCGCCCCAGCAACGCGGCGAGAGATTCCAGGTCACTCTCGAGCGGCGGCTGAAGCGGATCGAGGGACGCTCGCTGATCGACTACGGCATCCACCTGAACATCACGGACCTGGTGCCGGGCTGGGAGAGCGATCTGAAGAGTTTGGTCGCGGCCGGCGTCAGCAGTGCCAAGGTCTACACCACCTATCGCGAAACGCCTTTCTATGTCGACGACTGGACCTGGTACCGGCTGATGGAGCGCTCGGGTGGGGCGGGCCTGCTGGTCCAGGTCCACGCCGAGAACGACGCCATCGTCGAAGGCAAGACGCGCGCGCTGCTGACCGCGGGGAAGACCTCTTTCGCGTACCACGGCGAAGCTCGACCCGCCATAGCGGAGGCCGAGGCAGTGGCGCGAGGGCTCATCTTCGCGCGCGCGACCGGCAGCCCCGTCTATTTCGTTCACCTTTCCACGCCCCTCGCCATCGACCTGGTCGAAGAGGCACGCACGACGGTCTCCGCGCTGGCCGAGACCTGCCCCCACTACCTGACCCTGGATGATTCCGTCTACGCCGGAGCGGAAGCTGCCCGTTACCTGATGACTCCGCCGCTGCGCGACAAGGAGAGCCAGGCGGGCCTCTGGGAACGCATCCAGGCCGGGGCGATCGATGCCATCGGCAGCGACCACTGCGGTTTTGGTCTCGAGCAGCGCGAAGGCAAGCACGATTTCAGCAAAGTCAGTGGCGGGATTCCCGGAGTGGAGACGAGCCTGCTGCTGCTCTACAGCTTCGGTGTCCGACGAAAAAGGATCCGACTGGAAGACATGGTCCGCCTGCTCTGTGCCAACCCGGCAAAGA
The DNA here is from genome assembly GCA_036403615.1 of Candidatus Dormiibacterota bacterium. GTDB lineage: Bacteria > Chloroflexota > Dormibacteria > CF-121 > CF-121 > JALYYC01. The sequence goes on from DASWQQ010000067.1 coordinate 3,514, forward strand.
TCTTCGGCCTCTGGGGACGCAAGGGCGATATCGCGGCCGGCTTCGACGCCGACCTGGTCATCTTCGACCCGCGCGCGGAGCGTGTCCTATCAGCGAGCGAGCTGCACAGTCGGGCCGGCTTCTCACCCTACGAGGGCCTCACCATCACCGGTCGAGTCAGGACGACGATCCGTCGCGGCGAGGTCGTCTACGACGACGGCAAGATCAAGAGCCGGTCCGGCTATGGCCAGTTTCTCGAGTGCAAGCCGTTCGATCCGGGGATCCTGGCGACTTGAGCGAGATCAACGGCGGACGCCTGCTCAGCGACCTGGCAGCGCTATCCGCCATTGGAGGCAGGCCCGATGGCGGTATCGATCGCATCGCGTGGAGCGATGCTGACCTCAAGGGGCGGCAATGGTTTGCGCAGCGCCTGCGCGACTGCGGCCTGGAGGTCCGTCTCGACGAGGCGCTGAACGTGTTCGCGCACCTGCCGGGCACGGAAGGGCCGTATCTGCTCACCGGCTCACACCTGGACAGCGTTCCCAGCGGCGGCCGCCTCGACGGCGCTTATGGGGCGGTTGCCGCCCTCGAGGTGCTGCGAACGCTGGTCGAGTCGAAGGACGCGTTGGCGGGCCGTCTCGAGGTGGTCGGTTTTGCCGATGAGGAAGGCGTCCGTTTCGAATCCGGGCTGCTCGGCAGCAAGGCGCTTTGCGGGGAGCTCGACATCGAATCGCTGGGCGCGCGCACCGACTGGACCGGCGTCCCGATACCCGACGTCCTGCGGAGCGCCGGCGTGGACCTGGCGCGCATGAACGATGCCAGCTCGCACCTCCGCGAGGTAAGCGGCTTCCTGGAACTGCACATCGAGCAGGGCCCGCGGATGGAGGCGAGCGGCACCGAGCTCGGCGTCGTCACCGGCATCGTGAACGTTCATCGAGACGAGATCCAGATCAACGGGATGCAGAACCACGCGGGTACCACACCGCTGAACCTCCGGCACGATGCCGGGAGGGCAGCGGCACGGATAACAGCGGAAATCAAGGAGTTGGTCCAGTCGGTCGACCACGAGGCGGTGGCCAACGTCGGAGTGATGCGGTTCGCGCCCGGCGCCGTAAACGTCATTCCGGGGCGGGCGGAGTTCACTCTGGAGGTTCGCCACCTGGATCAGGCGGTGCTTCAGAAGATCACGCAGAGAATCCACGGCCGGCTGGCGGAGGTCTGCGGCGACGAAGCTTGCCGTTTCGAGATCCA
>DASWQQ010000068.1:0-4617 GCA_036403615.1 Candidatus Dormiibacterota bacterium
TCAGGTCCTGGCCTTCAAAGATGACGCTTCCCGAGGTGGCCGGGTGGAGAGCGGCGAGTACCCGGCCAAGGGTAGATTTGCCGCTCCCGGATTCGCCTACCAGGCCGAGTGTCTCACCCCTGCGGATTTCGAAGCTGACACCATCGACCGCTCGCACCACGTCGCCCCCGACGCCGCCGATCGGGAAGTGCTTGACGACGTCTTTGACCCGGAGGATGACCGGGTCGATCCGGCTATCGACCCCTGGTTGAGCTTCGGCGGTCTTTGCCAATTGACTAGGCCTTGTCCGCCTGTTTCAGCTCGGCGGCGGCCTCTTTCGATACCTCTGCGGCCTTGGTCTCTTCCCGCTTTTCTTCCGGAACGTTGCGCATCAGGACCCAGCAGCGTGCCTCCTGGTCTGGAGCAACCTCGGCCAGGGGCGGCTCCTCGCGCTCACAGCGTTCGACCTTGAAACGGCAGCGGGGATGGAACTTGCAACCCGGCGGAAGACGCATCAGATCGGGCGGCAGGCCCCGAATGCTGACCAGACGCTCGGCCCGCGCCACGTCGATGCGGGGCACGGAGCGGAGGAGAGACCAGGTGTAAGGATGCTGAGGGTTCTCGAAGATCTGATCAACCGGACCCTCTTCGACGATCCGGCCACTGTACATGACGATCACTCGCTGGCACATGCTGGCGACAAGCGCCATGTTGTGCGTGATCAGGATGATGGCGGCGCCCACCTCGCGATTCAGCGTCTTCAGCAGCTGAATGATCTGCGCCTGGACGGTCACATCCAGGGCGGTCGTGGGCTCGTCGGCGATCAGCAGTTCCGGCTCGTTCGAAAGACCCATGGCGATCATGGCACGCTGCCGCATTCCGCCCGAGAACTGGTGCGGGTAGTCCTTTACCCGCTGTTCGGCGGCGGGGATACGTACCTGTTTGAGCAGTGGGATGACGCGTGCCGCTGCCTCCTTGATGGAGAACCTCTCGTGCGCTGTCATCGCTTCATCGATCTGGACACCGACCTTGGTGACGGGGTTCATCGACGTCATCGGGTCCTGGAAGATCATCGCGACGTCGTTGCCACGATATTCCCGCACCTCCTCGCTGTCCATGGTCACGACATCGCGGTCCTTGAACATGATCTTTCCGGAGACGATTCGGCCCGGATCCGGCACCAGCCGGAGGATGGAGAAGGCGGTCATGGTCTTACCCGAACCGGACTCGCCGACGATGGCGACGGTCTCGCCTCGATTGATGTGGAAGCTCACCCCGTCTACCGCCCGAACGATCCCTCGCGACGTGAAGAACTGAGTCCTGAGGTCCTCTACCCGAAGAAGAGGAGCTGCCACACCGCTATCTTCGCATTCCGAGGTCTATCGGCGCATCCGGGGGTCGAGCGCGTCCCTCAGGCCGTCGCCGATGAAACTGAAGGACAGCATCGTGATGGCGATCGCGACCGCTGGAATGAAGACCTGGTGGGGGTAGGAGAAGATCGCCTGGTAGCCGTCCTGGAGCATGACGCCCCAGCTGGGCGTTGGCGGCCGGATGCCCACCCCGAGGTAGCTGAGGACCGCCTCCAGGAAGATAACCCGCGGGATGCCGAACGTCAGGCTGACGATGATCGGTCCCAGCGAATTGGGTAGCAGATGCTTCAGGATGATCTTCATAGGCGAGCTGCCGGCCGCGCGCGCGCCCTCGACGTATTCCTTTTCCTTGATCGACAGGGTCTGGCCACGGATCAGCCGAGCCAAATCAACCCAGCCCACGATGCCAAGCGCGAGGAAGAGCGTGATCAGGCTGGGAGAAAGGATCGACATAACAACCAGAATGAAGAGGAGGTCCGGGAAGGCGTACCAGACGTCGACGAAGCGCATAAACAGGTTGTCAATCCTGCCGCCGAAGTAGCCGGAGAGTAGACCGATGGAGCCGCCGATCAGCAGGTAGACGACCTGGACCAGGATGCCAAGGCTCAGCGAAATCCGGGCCCCATACATCACTCGACTGAGCAGGTCGCGACCGAGGTAGTCCGTTCCGAGGGGGTGTTTGAGGCTGAAACTGGCATACGAGTTGGCAACGTTCTGTTCCAACGGGTCCGCAATCAGATGGAGGGCGACCATAACCGGCGCCAGGAGCGCGATCAGTACCAGGATCCCGATGATCACCAGGCCGAGCACAGCAATCGGATTACGCCGGAAACGCTGCCACGCATCCTTCCAGAGCCCAATCTGCTCCGGATTTTCCCAATCGATCTGTTCAAGGGCAATCGCAGGAGCTGCCATTTAACTCAGCCTCACGCGTGGATCGATGACGACATAAAGGAGATCGACTACGAGGTTCGCCAGCGCGACTACCAGGGCAAAGAGGACGGTGGTAGCCAGGATCAGGGGATAATCCCGCGACTGTACGGCCGTTACGAATGTTCGCCCGATGCCGGGGATGGCAAAAACTGACTCGACAATGACCGAGCCGGTTACCAGGAAGGCAAAGGTCGGGCCGAGCGCGGTGACCACCGGGATCAGGGAGTTCTTGAGGACGTGCTTCATGACTACGAGGCGCTCTTTGAGGCCCTTGGCCCAGGCGGTACGGATGTAGTCCTGCCGCAACACGTCCAGCGTGCTTGAGCGAGTGAGGCGCGCAATGAAGGCGATCGGAAGCACAGCCAGGGTTATGACCGGCAGGATGAGGTGCTGATCGAGGCCGAACCCTCCCGTCGGAAGGAAGACGTTGCCTCCGGTCACCCGGTAAGCACCGACCGAGAAGACGATGATCAGCAGGATTCCGATGATCAGGTTCGGAACTGAGGCGCCAAAGGTGCTGAAGCCAACGGCGACGAAGTCCACCCAGGTGTTCTGCCGTAGCGCCGCGATCACCCCAATCCCGATCCCGAGCGGAACAATCAGGAGGAACGCTAGCGCACCATTTACAGCGGTTACGGGCCAGCTCTCCAGGATGATGCTCATCACGGTCTGGTTCTGATACTGGTACGAAAGCCCGAAGTCCATATGAGTGACGTTCAGCAGGTACTTTCCGTATTGCACCCAGAGCGGCTGGTTGAGACCGTACTTGAGGTTGAGATTTGCCACCACCGATGCCGAGAGCTGCCGCCCACCGGCCTTATCCCACGGACTGCCGGGCGCCAGGTGGGCCATAAAGAAGGTGATCGTGATCACAAACAGGAGCACCGGGATCAGCCAGAGGATTCGCCGGGCAATGTACAAGCCCAGGCTGGCCCCTCGGCCCCTTGGAATTTTGATAGACAGCAGGGCGCCCCTTGCGGGGGCGCCCTTTGTTGCTGCTGCCATTTCTCTTGTCTCTAGTGGTTGGCGATGTAAATCGTGTTGGTGTAGAAGTCTCCTGGGAGGTAGATACCCTCGTCAAGCGGCGTTGCGTTGTAGCCCTGGACGTACGGCTTGATCAGCATCCACTCCGTGCGCTGGTAGAGGAATGTCACCCAGAACTGGTTGGTCATCAGCGTACCGGCCTGGTTGTACTTGGCAATCCGGTCCGAATCCTTGGTCGCCTGGTCGGCCTGCTGAACGAGCTTGTCGTAGTTCGCGTCGTTCGGGCAGCCCCAGTTCGTGCCGTGGCAGCCGCCTGTCACGTTGATGTCGTACCAGTCCTGCGGGTCGGGGTAGTCCGCGCCCCAGCCGTCGGGACCGTAGATGTCGAAGTTGGCCTTCCGGATCCTCGAGGTGACGGTCTTGCTGTCTATCACGTCGATCGTCCAGTTGAGGCCCAGGTTGGTCTTGATCTGACCGGTGATGTACTCGGCCAGCTGCTTGTTTGCAGTCGTGTTACGGGCGAGGTAGTGAACGCCGTTTGCGACGGCGCTGCTCACACCCGATGCCTGGAGGGCGGCCTTGGCCGCGGCAGGATCGTACTTCTGGACATCGGCCAGGCCCGGCTGGTAGCCATTCATCCCCTTCGGAATGAAGGTCGTGACCGGCTGGTATTGGCCCTTGGAAACGTTCGTTGCCAGCGACTGGCGGTCGATCGCGTGCGAGACTGCCTCGCGGAATTTGACGTTGTCAAAGGGCGCCTTGTGAAGGTTCGGCGTCAGCCAGAAGGTGTTGAGCGAGGGGAGCTTGTGCAGCTCGTTCTTCAGCTTGGCGTCATTCTGCACCAAATCGGCGTTTGCGAGCGGCACCTGCTGGACGTCGAGCTCGCCTGTCTGGTACTTGCTGAACGCCTGGTTTGCGTCATCAATGAAGTAGTCGATGACCTTCTGGAGGTGGGGCTTGTCGCCCCAGTAATTGGGATTCGGAACGAGCGTGATGTGATCCTTCGGCACCTGCTCCGAGATTTTGAACATGCCGTTGCCGATCACCTGCGAGGGAACGGTTGCCCACTTGTCGGAACCGTACTTATCCACGATGTCTTTGCGAATCGGCGCGCCGACCCAGAGGCTGGCGATCCACTTGAAGTAGCCGGCGGGCTGCTGCAGCTTGACGACGAAGGTGTGGTCATCAGGGGCCGACAGCCCGAGGCCCTGGACGAACGCGCTCGAGGCTGCATCGTTCTTGGAGTCGATGCTGCTGTAGTTGGCGGCGCCGGCGACCGTCTGATCAAAGAACGGATCCACGTATCCGGCGGCCAGCCGCGGGTCGAGCAGGCGCTGCCACCCGTAGACGA
>DASWQQ010000069.1:0-2746 GCA_036403615.1 Candidatus Dormiibacterota bacterium
AACGGCCCGGCTGCCCGTGGTCGTTCTCGATCGGCCGAATCCTATCGGAGGTGCAGTACAGGGGGAGGTTCAGGACAGCGTTACAGCTTCGGCGGTTGCCAGGTTCCCCATCGCCATGCGGCACGGAATGACGATTGGAGAGCTGGCTCGCCTTGCCAATGCAGTACTGCGCCTCGGTGCCGACCTTCACGTGGTGCCATTGGATGGCTGGCGCCGGTCGATGGCCTTCGATGCGACAGGGCTTCCCTTCGTGCCGCCCAGCCTGAATCTACGCACCCTCGAAAGTCTCTACCATTACCCGGGTCTCTGCCTCTTCGAGGGGACCAACCTGTCGGTCGGGCGCGGCAGCGAAGCGCCCTTCGAGCAGATAGGCGCACCGTGGGTCGATACCACGGCGGTACTCGCGGCATTGCGACGATCCCCGCCGGCGGGCGTGACCTTCCGGGGGACTACCTTTACGCCCCGGGCGCCGGGAGACGGAAAGTACTCCGATACCCTGGTTACCGGGATCCGCCTCGCTATTACCGATCGCGCGGCGTACGACCCCACCGTGACAGCGGTTTACCTGTTATCGGCCATCCGGGCAACCCACTCGACTGCGTTTGCCTTTCGTGCGGCGCAGTTCGACCGCCTGGCCGGTGGGCCCGATCTGCGACAAGCCGTAGAGCGGGGAGAGTCCGTCACCGCCATAGTCGGGGGCTGGCGGAACGAACTGACCCGCTTCAAGGATCGCCGCCGCCGCTTTCTGCTGTATCAGGAGTAGTCCGGGGACGCCGAGCGGTGCGGCTCGTCCGATTGCTCTAAACGGTTCTGGCAGTTATCCTTTCGCGGCAATTTCCGGGGCACGAGTGCTGCCCCGCCCTGGTCTTCTGTTGAGGGTCGATCCCGGTGAAGCTGCTAGGTGCACTGGAAAAGCCGTTCTATGCCACGGTCGATCCGCTGGTGCAGCGCCTGATCCGGTCCGGCGTGCGGCCCAACACCATAACCACCATCGGAACCGGCTTGGTGCTGGTCTCCGCGGTTGCGTACGCCACGGGCCACATCCGCATCGGTGGCGCCTTGCTCCTCCTGAGTGGGGTGGCGGACACGCTGGACGGTCAGGTGGCGCGGGGCGGCGCCATGGTCACCCGGTTTGGCGCCTTCTACGACTCGACCCTGGACCGGGTCGGAGACGGAGCGACCTTCATCGGCATCGGGGCGTTCCTGCTCACTGCGCCCGACGTGGCGTTCCGGGTTCCGGCCGTCATCATGTGCATGGTGGCCATCCTGGGCTCGCTCCTGGTGTCCTACGCCCGCGCCCGCGCGGAAGGGCTGGGGCTCGATTGCAAGGTTGGCATCGCGCAAAGAGCCGAGCGAGTGCTGGGACTGGGAGTGGCGTCGCTCCTGGCCGGTGCCGGACCGCACGCGCTCCTGATGGAAGCAATGGTTACCCTCTTGGCGCTGGCCTCGATCATCACCGTAGTTCAACGGTTCGTGTATGTGTACCGCCACGCCGGCCGGGTGGATGAAGCCCTCCAGGCCGAAGAGAAAATGCATGCCGCTGCGGTCGAGCATGCCGAGGAGGTGAGGCGGGTCAAGCACGCCGCGCTGGACCCTTTCGCGAAAGGACGTAGCAGTGGCTGAACGGACGGCCAGGAAAATCGCGCCGGCGCAGGGGAAACTTGGAGTGCTGTGTGTGGGATTGGGTGCGGTGGCGACGACCTTCATGGCTGGGGTCGAGAACGTCCGCCGCGGAAAGGCCCGGCCCATTGGATCGGTCACCCAGATGGGAACCATCCGCCTCGGCAAGCGCACCGAAAAACGAGCCCCCCTCATCCGAGAGTTCGTCTCCCTCGCTGAGCTCGACGACCTGGTGTTCGGCGCCTGGGATCCGGTGCCGGACGATGCCTATGCGGCGGCCATCCAGGCCGGAGTCCTGGATCGCCACGAGCACGTCGAACCCATCGCCGCCTTTCTCAAGGGCATTAAACCGATGCCGGCGGTGTTCGACCAGAACTACGTGAAGCGGCTCGAGGGAAAGAACGTCAAGCCGGGCAGTAGCAAGCGGGAGCTGACCGAGGCGCTGCGCAAGGACATCCGCGACTTCAAGAGTAAACACAAGTGCAACCGGCTGGTGATGATCTGGTGTGCGTCGACCGAGATCTTCATCAGCCCCGGTCCCGCCCACTGGACCCTCGACGCCTTCGAAAAAGCGATCGATGCCAACGATCCCACGGTCGCCCCCTCCATGCTGTACGCCTACGCCGCCATCATGGAGAAGGTGCCGTTCGCCAACGGCGCTCCCAATCTGACCTGCGACTTTCCCGCCATGGAGCAGCTGGCCAAGAGTCAGGGCGTGCCGATCGGCGGTAAGGACTTCAAGACCGGCCAGACCATGGTGAAGACGGTCCTGGCGCCGATGTTCAAGGCCCGGATGCTCGGGGTGGCCGGCTGGTACTCCACCAACATCCTGGGAAACCGGGACGGCGAGGTGCTGGACGATCCGGAGTCCTTCAAGACGAAGGAAGAGAGCAAGAAATCGGTGCTGGATTACATCCTTCAGCCGCAGCTCTATCCCGAGCTCTACAAAGATATCTGCCACGTCGTGCGGATCAACTACTACCCGCCCCGAGGCGATAACAAGGAGGGCTGGGACAACATCGATCTGGTCGGCTGGCTCGGTTACAAGATGCAGCTGAAGATCGATTTCCTCTGCCGGGACAGCATCCTCGCAGCGCCTATCGTGCTGGACCTGGCGCTGTTCCTG
>DASWQQ010000070.1:0-2009 GCA_036403615.1 Candidatus Dormiibacterota bacterium
CTTGGCTCGGATGTGCGGATTGCGACCGTGCCCGCCTTAGAGATGCGCGGCCACGGATATGATCGTCTCGCGCAGCCAGCGATGGGCCGTCTGATTGTCGAAGCGCCGATGCCAGAGCATCACGCTGCGCAGCACGGGTGAGTCGAATGGCAGGTCCTGAAGTTTGATCGCGTAGGCCCGACGGAATTCCTGTGCGATCTGGCGTCCAAGGACGGCGACCATGTCTGATTGGGTGAGAACCGCGCCGGCCGACAGGTATGGGGCCTCCAGGGCAATGCTGCGCGCGTGTCCCACGCCCGCCAATGCCGTATCAACGAAGCCCAAATCCTCGCCGCTGGACGAGATCACGAGATGCGGCAGGGTGGCGAAGGTTGTCAGATCGAGCTTTCTGTGCGCGATCGGATGCCCGCGTCGCATCACCGCCACGTAATGGTCCTCGACCAGAACCTGCGCGGCAAATCGGTTCGCGGGCGGATCCAGGGCTGCAAGCGCTAAGTCGAGTTCGCCCCGATCCAGCAGATCTGGGATGTCCAGCGTACCGCTGGGTCGCAGTGAGAGGCGGACGTTCGGCGCCAAGGCCGCGCATTTTGCCGTGATCGGTCCCGCCAAGACGACTGCGGCGTAGTTGTTGACCGCGACCGTGAAGTGCCGCTCCGCCTGTTCCGGGGTGAATTCCTGCGGGTCCAGCGCCGATTGCAGTTCGCTCAGGGCGTTGCGCACCGGCTGGGCGAGTTCTTCGGCTCGGGGCGTCGGCAGCATGCCGTCCGGCGTTCGGATGAAGAGCTGATCCTTGAGCATCCAGCGCAGACGGTTCAAGGCGTGGCTCATAGCCGGCTGGCTCAGGCCCACGCGCTCCCCAGCTTTGGTGATACTGCGCTCGCGAAGAATGGCTTCGAAGACGACCAGGAGATTGAGGTCGAAGGTCGTCAGCTTCATGGGGGCGCTCGCTTTCGCATGAGCAGGGCCATCTACATTCATCACATGAATTATACAGTGCAAAAGATGCATTTGCATCATGAGCGACCACGCCTCACCCTGCAGCAGGGATCGAGGGTTGGAGCGCGAAACGATGGCCCACAGACTGCGCCTGCATGATTTTAGCAGCGGCCATGCGGCCGTGCTTCCGGACGCGCTGATCGTCATCCTGTTCGGGGCCCGTGACGGTGCGGCGGAACCCTTGGGTTTCGCACGGCACTGGCAGCCGACCGTCCCGCAAGCTGCATTCGTCGGTGTTGAACTCGATGCCGCGGCGCCGCGGACCGGTCTCGCTGCGCTGCGCCGCGCGGCAGCCGAGGCCGCCAGGGCCCGCTCGCTCCATCCGTCGCAGATCATCCTCTTCGGCACCGGCGCGGCCGGCCGGCTTGCCGTTGATGGGGTGCTGCAACAGACCATCCCGGCTGCGGGCGTGATCGGTCTTGATATCGCGCTCGCCTCAGCCCCGTCTCACCTTCGGCCGACAGCCACCATGGTGCGGCTGGTCCAGCACACCGCGGATGACGATCCACAGGCGACCCGCGTCCATGCTCTGATCGCGGCGATGCAGCGAAACGGGATCGATGTACGCAGCATGATCCTGCCGCATGGAGCTCCCGGATCGCCCAGCGTGGTGATGCGGGCGGGTGGCACGTTCCTGGTTGAGCTCGTGGCCAAGGCCAGCCGCATCTCTGCCAAGCGAGGGAGCTGGCTGTGATCACCGTCGTCAAACTCGCGCTTCGGCGCCCGTACACCTTCGTCGTCATGGCGCTGCTGATCATGATCGTCGGTACCGCATCGGCTCTCCGTACGCCGACAGACATCTTCCCGAGCATCAACATCCCGGTGATCAGCGTCGTCTTCAGCTATAGCGGCCTGTCCCCGGACGAGATGTCAGGCCGCATCGTCACCTTCTACGAGCGCTCGCTCACGACGAGCGTGAACGACATCGAGCATATCGAGTCACAGTCGATCCCCAACTACGGGATCATCAAGATCTTCTTCCAGCCGACCGTGAACATCAACGCGGCGCTCGC
>DASWQQ010000071.1:0-2654 GCA_036403615.1 Candidatus Dormiibacterota bacterium
GGCTTCCCGCATTCCCGAGTCTGCCAGCGACCGGCCAAGCAGCCGCGACTCCGTGGGAACGAGGAATTCCTCGACCACGAGGTCTATGTTCTCGCCGTGAAGGACGGTGTCCAGGACGTCGACGGCGACCGGCCGGACCGCAAGTACCGCCATCCTGTGAGCGCCCATAAGGTAGGGCGAGACCACCTGGTTGGCTCCGGCGCGGCGCAACTTTTCGACCGAGTCCTGGTAGGACGAACGCGCCACGATGAAGAGGGCCGGGTTGAGCGCGCGGGCGGTCAGCGTGATGAAGACGTTGCGTTCATCCGAATCGACTGCGCTGACCAGGCCCTTGGCCCGGAGGATTCCCGCCCGTAGGAGCGTCTCGTCGGAGGTGGCGTCACCCTCCACGTAAAGGACTTCGGCGGCGCGCATTCGGTCGAGCGATTCGGGATTACTCTCCACCACCACGAACGGGGTGTCGAGCTGACGGAACTCCTGGGCGACTCGGGTTCCCATGCGACCGTAGCCGCAGACGATGAAGTGCTCACTCAGGTCAGCGATCCGGCGCTCCATGCGGCGCATCCTAGCGTACCCGGCAAGTCGTCCATCAACCAGTAACTCACCGAAAATCCCGAGCGTATAGAGTGTCGTGCCCACGCCGCTGATGATCACCGTCATGGTGAAGACACGGCCGACTGTGGAGAGCGGGTGGACCTCCTCGTAGCCGACGGTCGCCACCGTGGTGATGACCATGAACAGCGCATCGATGAAATCCCAGCGCTCGATGACCATGTACCCGATCACCCCGTAGCAGAAGACCAGGGCGAGGATCAGGAGGGGAAGCCGGAAGCGTCGCAGCGGGTTGACTGGCTTCAGTGGAATGGTGTGTGCAGGTTTGCTTTCAGGCCAGGCTGGCTAAGATTTCAATAACCGTAGCACAGGGCGTCCGTGAACGGACTGTAGCCCTAAAGGAGCAGGACTGCGGCCCGTCCGAGCCGGCCTTATACCGCTTTGAAGTTGACCCGGCTCAATGAAAACGGCGACGATGAAGCTAGAGAACCAGCCAGGGAGACGATTTGAAGCCGCTCGCGATCGTCAGTATGCATGCCTCGCCGATCGCCGACCTCGGGTCGGGCGAGAACGGCGGCATGAACGTCTATATACGGGCGGTTTGTGAGGAGCTGAGCCGGCGCGGGATCCCGACCGAGATCTTCACCCGGCGCTCCTCTTCAGAGGGCCCCGACCGCTTGCCCCTGGCGGAACACAGCTGGGTGAATCAACTCGCTGTGGGACCGGCCGCCCCGGTCGATAAAGATCAGCTTTTCGACCTTCTGCCGGCCTTTACCGAGGCAGTGCTTGCCCACCGTCGTCGGCGCCGCGCAAGCTACAGCCTCGTCCACAGCCACTACTGGCTCTCGGGCTGGGCCGCCGCAAGGTTGCGCCACGAGTGGAAACTGCCCTGGTTTCACACCTTCCACACGCTTGCCCGGGTAAAGAATGAACGCGCCGCCGACGGGGCGGTCCTCGAACCCGAGCACAGGATCGCGGTAGAGCAGAGTGTGGTACGCAACAGTGACCGCCTGATCGCCTCCAGTGTGCAGGAGGCGGAGGACCTGGTTCGCCTCTACTCCGCCTCGCGGACCAAGGTGACGGTGGTCCCACCGGGTGTCGATCTACGGGTTTTTATGCCACGCTCGAGCGAAAGTCTCAGAACGGAGCTTGGCCTGGGAGAGGCGCGCGTGATCGTATTTGCCGGCCGCCTGGAGCGGCTGAAGGGTGCCGAGACCCTGGTCCGGGCGTTCAGCATCCTCACCAAGGACGGGCTTGTCAACGGACCGCTCTCGCTTGTGATCATCGGCGGCGACAGCCAGAACGGCGCTTCGGAAAGCCGCGCCACCGGCGGCGAGCGGGTTCGGCTGGAAAACCTGGCGAGAAGCCTGGGTGTCGCCGAGCAGGTTCGATTCGTTGGCTCCGTCGACCAGCCGACGCTGGCGACCTACCTCAACCTGGCGTCGGTTTGCGTCGTGCCTTCCTACAGCGAGTCCTTCGGTCTGGTGGCCCTGGAGGCGGAGGCCTGCGGCACCCCGGTGGTCGCCGCCCGGGTGGGCGGACTGCCGACGATCGTGAAAGATGGTCTGACCGGGTTCACGCTGGTCTCCCGGGACCCGGCCCGCTACGCCGACCGGATCGCGCGCCTGCTCTCAGACGAAGAGTTGCGGCGTTGCTTCAGCCGGCGAAGCCGGTTGGTCGCTACCCAGTTCACCTGGCAGGCGACCGTCGACAAGCTGCTGGGCGAGTACACCGCGCCACGCTATCCGGCGCTCGAGCCAGCCGCGACCGGCTGAGCCGGCTTCCCAACCGCCCGGTTCGGAACTTGACTTAGCCGCCAGCGTTTGATTGAATGACCAAACAAATCGTGGGTGAGCGGCTGAGTGTCTGACCAGACCAAGGAACGGATCGTCGAGGCTGCCTATCGAGCCCTGGCGCGCCAGGGGTATCACGAGACCTCGATGAAGGACATCGCGGCCGAGGCCGGGGTTGCGCCCGGGCTCGCGCACTACTACTTCGAGACCAAGGAGGACCTGCTGGTGGCCGCCATCCAGCACGGCTGCGAGCCGGCGCTTAAGGCCTGGGAGGACGCCGGGCTCAGCCCTACCGGCCAGCTGCCCGAG
>DASWQQ010000072.1:0-5951 GCA_036403615.1 Candidatus Dormiibacterota bacterium
CACGGTCTTCGCCGACCATGTCGCTTACTGCCGGACACTCTTCAAAAATCTGGGCCTTCCATTGAAATGGCTGGACGATGCCTGGCGCACCATGGTCGCTACCCTGAAGCGTGAGTTGCCGCCGGCCGTCGCCGAGCAGGCCGTACAGGTGTTGCGCGCGGGTCAAGGTTAGCTGCCCACTCGGCATGATGGCCCGTTTCTGCTCTGGCGGCGCGGTGGAGGGGCTGACCACGGCGGCCCGCCGGCTGTGTCAGATATATCGCCGAAGGACACGGGATGAGATTGCGCATAGAACTTCGTATGAGATCGTCCCTGCGGCGGCGGCAAGCTGGTCTGCGGTTGCCGTAGCGTCGCCGTCTTTGCCGACCAGCGTGGCGACGTCGCCCACCGTCACGCCGGGAACGTCAGTCACATCCAGGGCCGCCTGGTCCATGCTGATCGTCCCGGCGATCGGAACTGAGTGGCCGCGGACCAGGGCCCGCCCGCCGCTCGACGCCTGGCGATGCAAGCCATCGGCGTAGCCAACAGCGATTGTCGCTGTCCGGGTCGGCCTGGTCGCCTTGAAGCGGCCGCCGTATCCAACTGTCCCTCCTGGTTCGACGGTCTGTACGTGGGTCACGATCGTCTGCCAGGTCAACGCCGGCCGGAGCTCGGGTAGCTCTCCCCAGTCGGCGCCCGGACGGACGCCGTAAATCACGAGGCCTGCTCGCACCAGGTCGAGGCGCGCCTCGGGAAAACGCAGAAGTGCGGCCGAATTGGCTGCGTGACTCAGGAAGCCGGTGACACCGGCCCGTTCGAGCCTCGCGCGGGCCTCCAGGTAGCGCTTCATCTGGGTGCGGGTGAATTCAGGATCTGTGTCAGCGCTTGCAAAGTGCGTCCAGAATCCCTCCAGTCGAAGGCGGCTATCACGATGAACTTCAGTGGCGAGGGCGACCGCATGCTCAGGCTGCGCTCCCAGCCGATTCATGCCGCTGTTCAACTTCACGTGCACGCCGATCTCGGTGGCGGCGTTCCTGAAGTTTGCGAAGCTCTGGTTGTCGTAGAGCGTCAAGGAAAGTTTCGCGGCAACGGCGGCCGATAGCGCCACGGGCGGAGTGTAGCCAACATTGAGTATCGGCACCGTAAGACCGGCCTGGCGCAACTCGATCCCTTCCTGTACGGACGAGACGCCCAGCCAGGTCGCGCCACCTTCCAGGGCGGCCCGGGCTACCGGCACCGCTCCGTGCCCATAGCCGTTGGCCTTGACGACGGCCATCACGGCGGTCGCATCACCGACGTGCGATCGAACCAGCCGGACGTTGTGTGCGATCGCGGCCCGGTCGATGACCGCCCACTTGGTCGCTTCCGTCAGCGCAGCCGCTCCATCACGCGCGGCAACTGTAGCAGCAAGTCCGAGGCGAGAACCCCTGCTTGCCCGAGCTCTGCCTCGAGGTCCAAACCTGCGAGGCCGTGGACGTGCACGCCTGTCACAGCCGCCTCGAATGGCGGTAACCCCTGGGCGAGGAAGCCGCCGATGATTCCTGCCAGAACGTCGCCGGTGCCACCCGAAGCGAGGGCGGCGGTCGCGATCCGGTTGTCGGTGACGCGGCCGTCAGGGGCCGCAATCACCGTCGCCGCGCCCTTGAGCACGACCACCTTGTTCCATACCTTGGCGAATCGAGAGGCGACCCCGCGCCGATCGGCCTGGATCGCTTCGACCTCCAGGCCCGCGAGACGGCTGAACTCAGCCGGGTGCGGGGTTAGCACGATGCGATCAGTCAGTCTTGCCAGGATTCCCCGATGCTCAGAGAGCAAGTTGAGGCCGTCGGCGTCGATCACCAGTGGGGCCTGGATCCTGGGCAACAGGTCCTCGACCAGGCGGCGCGTCGAGGCGTCGCGGCCAAGTCCAGGACCGATCACGCCCGCATCTGCGCCGGCAAAACCACGCAGCACGCCGCTCATGGACACATGTCCGACGACCCCGGGCGAGATTTCGGGCACCGGTGAGACGATCACCTCGGTGCACTTCTGGGCCAGGATGGGATAGATCGCCTGGGCCACCAGCAGCCGGACGATGCCGGTACCGGCACGGGCGGCACCCATGGCCGCGAGGTAAGCGGCGCCCGTGAATCCCTGGGAGCCCGCCAGCACGGCAACCGTGCCGAACGTGCCTTTGTGGCCATCCCGCGGCCGCTCCGGTAGGTGAAAGCCGCTCGGAAGCGGCACCTGCACCGCAGGACTAACGTCGTTTCGGTCCGGGATGACAGCGACCGCAACTGCAACATGGGCGTCGTGGGCAATGCTGACGTCGATCGTCCTGCCCGCCAGGGTCGTATTGGCCGCCAGCTCGACCCGCGGGCGGCCGTCGGCACTGGCCAGGATTTCAACGTCGCGCATTCTCGGCCGCGGAACGCCGGCTGGCATCGCCTTGCCGATGGCTTCTTTGGCCGCCCAGCGCCCAGCCCAGCGTTCGGGACTCTCGCCGCAGTAAGCGATCTCTCGCTCACTCAAGAACTTGCGGAGAAAGCGTGAGCCAAACTGGCGGTAGGCTGCAGCGACTCGTTCGACCGCCGCGACGTCAATTCCGACCCGCGGCGTGGTCACTCTATTCGACGGTGACGCTCTTCGCCAGGTTCCTGGGCTGGTCGACGTTGCAGCCGCGCTCGTTGGCGACGAAGTAGGCGAAAAGTTGCATCGCCACGACGTTCACGACCGGTGAGAGAAATTCCGACACGGCGGGCACGGCAACTGAGTCCGTGACAATCGTGTCCAGTGTGTGGTCGCCTTCGCTGACCAACGCCAGAACCGGCGCATCGCGCGCCATCACTTCCTGGACATTGCTCGCGACCTTCTCCGCCGTTGCCGATTGCGTGACGATGGCAAAGACCGGGAAATTCTTGTCCAGCAGGGCGATCGGCCCGTGCTTGAGCTCGCCGGCTGCGTAGCCTTCGGCGTGCAGGTAGGAAATCTCCTTGAGCTTCAGGGCGCCCTCGAGCGCTATCGGGTAGTTGATTCCCCGCCCGATATACATGAAGTTACGGTAACCGGCGTACTTTTTCGCCAGGGCCTGCAACGCCTCAGCTCGGTCGAGAACCTTCTGTACGGCGGCCGGCAGGTTTTTCAACTCGAGGATGAGCTGCTCCAGCCGTTGCGGCTCGAGACGGTGACGGACGGCGGCCAACCGGATGCCTAGCAAGTACAGGCAAGTTAGATGCGCAATGAATGTCTTGGTTGACGCCACGCCGATTTCGGGCCCCGAATGCAGATAGATCACGCCGTCACTTTCGAGCGCCATCGAGCTGCCAACAACGTTCGTGATAGACACGACCCTGGCTTTGAGGCGCTTGGCCTCGCGGATCGCGGCCAGCGTGTCGGCGGTCTCGCCCGACTGGGAGATGCCGACCACGAGCGTGTCGGCATCGAGAATCGGCTGCCGGTAGCGGAACTCCGAAGCCGCCTCTACTTCAACCGGGATCCGCGCCAGATCCTCGATGATGTATTTACCGACCAGGGCCGCATAAAACGACGTTCCTGCGGCGACCATCTTGATGTCTTTGATCTTGAGCAGCTGGCGGTCGGTGAACCCGAACTCTTCGAAGGTAACCTCCCCCTGGTCGGAAAGACGGCCGCGAAGCGCGTTGGAGACGGCCTCGGGAGCCTCGTTGATCTCCTTCGCCATGAAGTGCGGGTAGCCGCCCTTCTGCGCCTGGCTGATGTCCCACTTGACCTCGATGATCTTGGGCTTGACGGCTGCTCCGCCCAGGGTGCTGACCTCTGGACCCAGCGCAGTGATCGAGACCATCTCGCCCTCACCGAGCAATAGGACTTTCTTCGTGTACGGGATGACGGCCGTTATGTCGGAGGCGATGAACCATTCCTTCTCGCCGATGCCCACGACAAGGGGGGCGTTGAGCCGGGCGCCGATCAGCAGTTCCGGATCGTGCTGGGAGAAGATCGCCATCGCGTAGGCGCCTCGCAGCTTGGCAAGCGCCTCCCGGACGGCAGCGACCAGGTCACCCTTGAAATGCTCCTCTATCAGGTGAGGAACGACTTCGGTGTCGGTCTCCGAGACGAAGACGTGGCCGCGTGCCTGAAGATCGCGGCGCAGTTCCGCGAAGTTCTCGATGATCCCATTGTGGATCACCATGATCTTCTTGGTGCAGTCAGTATGCGGGTGAGCGTTGATGACGGTCGGACGCCCATGGGTCGCCCAGCGGGTGTGGCCGATGCCGAGGTGACCGACAGGCATCTCCTCGGAAACGCGCTCGATCAGGGTGTCGACCTTGGCCGCACTCTTCACGATCGACGTCTGGCCATCCTGGTCGTTGAAGATGGCGATCCCCGCCGAGTCGTAGCCGCGGTACTCGAGCCGCTTCAGGCTCTCGACGATAATCGGGGCGGCCTCACGCTCGCCCAGGTAACCGATGATCCCGCACATTTCGCCCGCCTACCTCCTGCTCAACAGCCCCGGGATTTCAGCGCCCTATCTTCCCATTCCAGGCGCCTTCAAACGAACGAACTGAGTTCGTGCTTTTGAGGGAACGCCGGACACCGGCGAAGGGTTACGGGCTCGACGAGGGCGAAACCTGGGCGCTTCTGGTGATGACCACGTGAACCTGGACCGTCTGCTGGCTCACCGTGACCCCACCAGGCGGCCGGATGTTAACCGCCTTGGTTATGTCAGCGGTGGCGCCGTTGACGTCGACAGCGTCGGTCGACAGCAGGTTGATACCGGCAAGCTGGTTCAGCAGACCGGTCGCGTTCACCTGGAGCGGAGAGAGGATAACGTTCGAAACCCGGTACCCCGGAGCCGGCTGGCCGCTAAGGGTCCAGCCGACCGGCTTCGTGACAGTGACGGCATCCGCCTGGATCGTCATCTTGACCGAAACCTGCGACGGCGTCACCGTGATCGATTTTGGCGTTTTCTTGCTGGCATCCCTGACCAGCACCGGGTAGTTCTGGTCGAAGGGCCCCTGCAACTGGTCGAGGTCGACCTGGACAAAGGCCTGGATACCGGCGAGCTGGCTTTTCGGGCCGTCCAGGCGCACCGTCGCCGGGGTCACCGTGGTCGAGCCCGTCTGCTCGTGGAAGCCGGGCGGCAGGGCATGGACGCGCTCGATCGCGACAGACTGAGTCGTGCTCGCCAGCTGGTCGACAGTCACCGTGATGACGCTCGGCGCGTCGACCTGGACATTCGGATTCGGGTTGTCGACACGGATAGGCACCCGGTTGACCCCGATTCTCACCCTGGTGAAGTTGCCTGACGCGTGGAGCGTCCGAGGATCGAAACCCCGGAGGTTGTCCGCCGTACCGATCACCGTAGCGGCGACCAGCGGGACGTCCCCAACGATCACCAGGCCGCTGGGAACCGCGGGATGGTCGAGGGTGATCTTGTAGAGGTGGCTCTGGGTGGGGTTCTCGGTATACGCCACCACGCTCCAGAGCGCAACGGCGAACCCGATGGCAAGCAGCTTGATACGGAGGTTGCCGAACAGGATCGCTAGTCTAAGGCAAGCCTGGCCGCCCGCGCCTGCGGCTCTAGCCCGGCAGGCGGCCCTAGCGGCGCCAGGGCACCAGCGGCATGTGGGTCTCGGGCCGGGGCTGGAGCAGCGATCCAAGCACCTGTCGCAGCCTGTCCGGGTCCAGGTTGCGGAGCAGCTTACCCTCGTGGGCGACCGCGATCTGGCCCAATTCCTCGCTCAGGATGAGGACGACAGCATCGGTTTGCATCGAGAGCCCCAGCCCTGCCCGGTGGCGGGTCCCCATCCGCTCCCGGACCGTCCCCTCCTCCGCAAGCGGTAGGACGCAGCCGGCCGCCAGGATCTGGCTGCCGCGCACGATCACGGCGCCATCGTGCAGTGGCGAGTTGGGGAAAAAGATCGCCTCCAGGAATTCGGCGGTCAGTTCACCATTGATCCGGATGCCGCTGTTGGCGTAGTTCTCGAGACCGGTGTCCTTTTC
This sequence comes from Candidatus Dormiibacterota bacterium, assembly GCA_036403615.1. Classification (GTDB taxonomy): domain Bacteria; phylum Chloroflexota; class Dormibacteria; order CF-121; family CF-121; genus JALYYC01. The sequence continues at coordinate 5,941 of DASWQQ010000072.1, forward strand.
GAAGACGATCA
>DASWQQ010000073.1:0-5894 GCA_036403615.1 Candidatus Dormiibacterota bacterium
TGAGTGTTCGAGGCGCGCACGTCGCGGGATCAACGGAAATGTTCTCCAGCTCGGACCACGATAGACGCCAGATTTCCTCTGCGACATCGGAGGGACCATGTCCCAGCCCCAAGATCCCGACGGGAAGGCCAAGCACGAAGCCAATGAAGCTGCTGGAACTCCGTTCACCCAGCACCGAGAGGAAGAACCCCGCCCGTCTTACCAGGAGAGGTCCCGAACTGGCACGACCGTGTTCGTGAAGGTGGGAGCTGTCGTATGTTCCACCTTGTTCCTCCTCGGATTGCTGCTCTCCACCCATCCTGCAATCGCATTTGGCTTCACTGCCGCGGGGTCGGCCGGCGGGCAGATGGTGACATTCCTGATGCCGCTCTTCGGGCTGTTGACGCTGACGTTCATCGTGGGCTGGGCGCTACAAGCCAATCAGTGATCGCGGTCAATTTCCTGGCGATACGCTCGTCCGGTGCGCGTTTGCCAGCCCCGATCTGGGCATGGCCCGGATTGAGGATCGGGTCTCGGCAAGTGCAATCCTGCCACGTTCCTGTCGGTAGGCGCTGCGGGCGAGCCAAACGGTGCCCCCGCCCAACAGGGGCCGCACGGCCACCGCAACCAACTCGTCAGCGTTGAGCGCGCCCGCCCGGGCATCCACGATCCTGCCCACCCTTGTGCCGTCGAGCAGATAGACGGTCTGGCCACGGGTGTTTCGGATGAGGGCCGCCGCCCTGATCTGCTCGTACGCGTCGGCTCGCCTCTCTAGATTGGTCGTCAGATCGTCCGCCCAGACTTGACCTGACGCCATACCGACAGCCAAGGCGGCGAGCGTGTGGGCCTGCCGCAGAAGCCGTCCCGCTTTGCCCCATGAGGAGCCGCGTAGACGCGGCACGATGGCTTGGCAACTCATCGCAATCCCCGCTGCCGCAAAGCTAACGGGGGAGGTTCCGCCAGCGTCCATGTCCACCCCGCATTCGCGCACGCAAACAGCCGACACTGGCGCGCATCAACAGGGACGCATTGCGAAAAATCAAAAACCTACTCGTCTGCTTCCAGGAACGCGAAATCGCCGCCGTCAAACTCCTCACGCAAATTGAGCAAAATCAAAACTCCCATCGAAATCTCGCTTACGACTGGCCTGCTAGTTCGCTCTCGGAGCCGAAAGGTGAGTCGGATGACTACCGTCGTACGTATTGCAAAAGACGATCACCAGCAGCCAATCGATACGTTTTTCTCCGCTAGCGAGGCGCGCAGCGACCGTTGGCGTGAGCTCAACGCAGCTGCCGGTGCTTGGGCTTCCGCGAAACACGATGGGCAAGCCGCGCACCTGAAGGTTCAAAAACTCTTCCACGATCTAGCGGCCATGGAAGAGTTTTGGTCCTACCCCGGCCCTGGTCTCATGCGCTCGCTCAGGGAGTGTCTCGATCTCCAGGACCGAACCACTTTCGCCCGCCTTGGGCAGAAGATTGGGCGCGCATTGCTCTCCAATTCGTATCAACACGATCCGGCAGTCTGGGATGCCCTTCAGGATTCTCTGTCCAATTCAGCTCACGCGCTTCCGCCGGACGCTGACGGCAATGGGATGCACAAGCCCAATTTTGACGTTCTCATCGTTACCCCCAACGCCCCGGAACGATGGGACGAGACCCGGCGCCAGCTTCAGCGGCTCCGCCGCAGGGAAGACCCGTTTACCTACAACGTGGTGATGGTCGGCAGTTTCGAAGACGCGGCCATCGCGACGGTGCTCAACGAGAGCATTCAGGCCGTGGTGATCTATGACGGCTTCTCGTTTTCCTCCCGTCACGATGCCCCGCTCTTGCGGGACCACCTAACGCGTTATGCAGCTGCCGACGAGGCCAGCCAGCTCGACACAGGCACTGGCCTTGGTACGCGCCTAGCCACCCTCATCAACAGCTTCCGCCCCGAGCTGGACCTCTACCTGATCACTGACAGGTCGGTTGAGGCCGTCGCCGCCAGCGAAGATGCAGCTTGCATTAGGCGTATCTTTTTCGACGTCGAGGAAGCGCTCGAAATCCATCTGAGCATCATGGACGGGGTCAACGACCGCTACCGGACACCGTATTTCTCCAACCTGCTCGAATACAGCCAAAGGCCCATTGGGACCTTCCATGCCCTGCCTATCGCTCGCGGGAAGTCGGTCTTCCACTCGAAATGGATACGCGACATGGGGGAGTTCTACGGAACGAACATCTTCCTTGCGGAATCCTCAGCCACGACGGGCGGCTTGGACAGCCTGCTGGAGCCCACCGGCAACATCAAGGACATGCAGGAACTCGCGGCACGCGCATTCGGCGCGAAGCGCTGCTACCTCTCGACCAACGGGACCTCGACATCCAACAAGATCGTCGTTCAGGCGCTGTGCGCGCCCGGTGACATCATCATCGTCGACCGCAACTGCCACAAGTCGCACCATTACGGCTTCGTGCTGTCGGGCGCGCAGCCGTACTATGTCGAAGCCTTCCCGCTCACCGAATACTCGATGTATGGCGCGGTGCCGCTACGCACCATCAAGAAAGCTCTTCTCGACCTCAGGGCGGAGGGCAAGCTCGACCGCGTCAAGCTGGTCGACCTCACCAACTGCACCTTTGACGGTCACATGTACAACACGCGGCGGGTGATGGAGGAGTGCCTTGCCATCAAGCCCGACCTGATCTTCCTGTGGGACGAGGCTTGGTTCGGCTTCGCCCGATTCTCGCCCCTGCACCGGCGGCGGTCGGCCATGGGCGCCGCTCAGGCGCTCACCACCAAATATCGCGATCCGGCTTACCGGGAGCAGTACGAGGCGCACCTGGCCGAGACCAAGGACATGGGAGCAGACAAGCTTCTCGACATGCGTCTGCTGCCCGATCCCGATAAGGTCCGCATTCGTGCCTATCAGACCAATTCCACCCACAAGTCGATGTCTGCGTTCCGGCAAGGGTCGATGATTGCCATCTGGGACGAGGACTTTTCCAAAGTCGAAGGCACGTTCCAGGAGGCGTTCCTCACGCACACCTCGACCTCGCCCAACCTGCAGATCATCGCATCGCTCGACGTCGCACGCCGTCAAATGGAGCTTGAGGGTTACGAGCTCACCATGCGCATGACAGGGCTCGCGATGGAGTTGAGGAGCCGGATCAACAAGCACCCCTTGATATCAAAATACTTCAGGGCAGCCTCCGTCGAGGACATGGTTCCGGCTGAATTTCGTCAATCCGGCCTCAAGGATTACGGACCGCCACATTCGACTTGGCGCGACGTCGTCAAGGCGTGGGATGAGGACGAGATCGCGCTCGATCCGACGCGGCTCACGGTGCTGTGTGGAGCGGCCGGATTCGACGGCACGCAGTTCAAGGGCCTCCTCGCCCAGCGCTTCGATATTCAGATCAACAAGACGTCGCGCAACAGCGTCCTGGTCCAGATTAACATCAACAACACCCGAGGCGACGGCGCTCACCTCATCAAGGCACTGGCAGACCTCTCCCGCGAGATCGACCAGCGCCTTGCCCGCGATGGCAGCGCGGCGCGGGAGGCCCTTCAGTCCCGTGTTCATTCCTTGACCGTGGACGTGCCTGACTTGCCCAATTTCAGCAGGTTCCACGACGCGTTCCGCGACGACGCTTCAAGCAGCACGAGCGAAGGGCACATGCGAGAGGCATTCTTCAGCGCCTACGACGAGGACAATTGCGACTACGTCAAGCTGAACAGCACGCAACTCGATGAGCGGCTGAAGGATGGCCCGGCGCTGGTCTCGGCCAATTTCGTCATCCCGTACCCGCCCGGATTCCCGATCATGGTTCCCGGCCAGGTGATCACGGACGAGACCATCACCTTCATGCGCAAACTCGATGTGAAGGAGATCCACGGCTACCAGGCGGCGCGTGGCATCAAGATTCTCAAACCTGAGCGCCTCGCCAAAAGCCCAAGTGCGCGGCCTGAGACGCCTAAGCGACCTACCGGTCGGCTTCAAGCCGCGGAGTAGGAAGTCGCCTTCAACAGTACATCCCGCCAGCATAGGGGGAGAAAATGTTCGAATGGTTCGCCACCACGCTCAGGACCTATCCCGAGATCGCGATCTTCCTGGCCCTTGCCTTCGGCTACTACTTCGGGTCGTTCACCTACAAGGGCCTCGGGCTCGGGGCGGTGACGGCGACGCTCATCGCGGCGGTGATTATCGGCCAGCTCGGGATCACCGTCACGGGGCCTCTCAAGCCGTTCTTCTTCCTGATGTTCCTGTTCGCCATCGGCTACGCGGTCGGACCGCAATTTGTCCGCGGCATCGCCAAGGATGGATTACCTCAGGCCTTGTATGCGTGTGTCGTCTGCGTGTTCTGCCTGCTGTCGGTCTATCTGGTGGCGAAGCTGGCCGGCTACGACGTCGGTACCGCCGTGGGGCTCTTTGCCGGCTCGCAAACGATCTCGGCCTCCATGGGGCTCGGCACCGACGCGATCAACCGCCTCGGGCTGCCGCCGGAGGAAACCAAAAACCTGCTCGACGGGATGCCGGTCGCCTACGCGATCAGCTACATCTTCGGGACCGTCGGGTCCGCGATCGTGATCGCCCTGCTCGGGCCAGTCCTGCTCGGCATCAATCTCGAAGAGGCGTGCAAAAAATACGAGGAAAAGCACGGCGGCAACAAGGCCGTTGGTGGTCCCGGCACAGCTTGGCACCAGTTCGATCTGCGCGCCTACCGCGTCGGTCAAGACGCACGGATTGCCGGAATGAGTGCTGCGGAAGCGGAGCGGCTGCTTCCCGAAGAGCGCGTCTACATCACTCGCATCCGCCGCGGTGCGGATATTATGGACGCGACCTCCACTACCACGATCCAGGCCGGGGACGTCGTGGCCGTGTCGGGCCGCCGGGACGTGCTGACGTCATTGATCGCCAAGGCACAGCCCCCTCGGGTTAGCGTTGTGGGTGCCGCAGCCCTCCGCGTCGATGAGGAACCGGTCACGGCGGAGGAGGTCGACGACCGGGAGTTGCTGGCAGTGCCGGTCGAGGGTGTCGACGTCTATGTCACCAGCAAGAAGGTAGACGGGCAGAGGCTGGCGGACTTGGCCACGGCTACCTGGGCGCGCGGCGTCTACCTGCGCAAGATCACGCGCGGCGCGACCGGGACCGAAATCCCGATACTGCCCGACACCGAGATCAACCGCGGCGACATCCTCACTCTCGTTGGCCGAACTCAAGACGTGGCCGTGGCCACAAAGGAGCTAGGTCACGCGGACAAGGCGACGGATGTGGCGGACGTGATGTTCATCGGCGCCGCCATCACTATCGGTGCGCTGCTGGGTGCCCTGGTCTACAAGGTGGGCGGCGTGCCGCTGACGCTCTCCACCTCCGGCGGTGCCTTGATCGCGGGCCTCTTCTTCGGCTGGCTTCGCTCGGTGCGGCCCATGTTCGGACGCATTCCCTCGCCGACCGTGTGGTTCATGAACTCGGTCGGGTTGAACGTGTTCATCGCCATCGTCGGCCTCTCGTCGGGTCCGAAGTTCATCGCCGGCCTGCAGCAGCTCGGATTCGGCATATTCTTCTGGGGCATGGTCGCGACCACGCTGCCGCTGATACTTGGCATGTACGTCGGCAAGTACCTGTTCCGCTTCGACGACGCCATCCTGCTCGGCTGCGTCTCCGGCGCACGCACGACGACCGCATCGCTCGGCATGGTCAACGACGCGGCCAAGAGCCAGATTCCCAGCCTTGGCTACACGGTGACCTACGCGGTGGGAAACACGCTGCTGACCGTGTGGGGCATGGTCCTCGTCATGCTGATGACCTAGGCGCCCTGGCGCCGGGTCTCTCGCCGATCAGCGATCATCTTCAGACACAAAGAACACAGGAGGATTAAATGGCTGAGCTTTCAACCCTACAAAAATTCGAGGCCCTCAGCCCCTTCGAGATCAAG
>DASWQQ010000074.1:0-2708 GCA_036403615.1 Candidatus Dormiibacterota bacterium
CTGATCAACGACATCCTCGATCTGACCAAGATCGAGGCTGGTCGGATGGACCTGGTTTACGAGGAGTTCGGGGTCGACTCTGCCACGCGCGAGGTTCTGAACGTGGTTCGCTCACTTGCGATGAAGAAGGAGATTGACATCTCCTCCGAAATCGAGCCGCAGAACGCGCTCCTGGTCGCCGACAAGAACAAGTTCAAGCAGGTTCTCTACAACCTGCTATCCAACGCCATCAAGTTCACCCCACCGGACGGCAAGGTTGCGGTTAAGGCGACCGCGGCCGAGGAGAACCTGGTGATCACGGTAAAGGACAGCGGGATCGGGATCCAGAAGGAGCTGCAGCACAAGATCTTCGGCGCCTTTTACCAGGTGCAGAGTGCCAGCAACCGGGAGTATCCGGGAACCGGGCTCGGACTCGCCCTGACCAAGAAGCTGGTGGAGCTGCACGGCGGGACTATCGATTTCGACAGCCAGGCGGGCGAGGGCACAACCTTCAGGGTCGAGTTGCCGCTCCGGCCCGGCCCGAGCAAGCGGAACCGGGTGCTGGTGGTCGAGGACAACCCGTCCAATCTCGATCTCGCCCGGATGGTGCTCGAGGGGAATGGCTTCGCCGTGGACACTGCGTCCAACGGCTTTGAGGGCCTGGAGAAGGCGCGTCACCTCCAACCTGACCTAATACTGATGGATATGCAGCTCCCCGGCGTTGATGGTTTAGCGGTAACCCGCCAGCTCAAGGCGGACCCGGCCACGGCGAGCATCAAAGTGGTCGCCCTGACAGCGAACGCGCTGAAGGGGAGCGAGGAGCAAGCGCTGGCGGCAGGTTGTAGTGGATACATCGCGAAACCGATCGAACTAAAGAAATTCATGCTTCAAGTCACGAATTTTCTGGAGAAGGAGTAGGACCCGTCAAAATGCCGTTCCCGAAGACAATCCTGATGATCGAGGACGACGCTCCGACCCGTGAGGTCGTCCGGATGGCATGCGTGGGTCAAAACCTGACTCTGATCGAGGCCGACAGTGGCGAGAAAGGCATGGAGATGATCGAGAAGTCGGAGCCCGACCTCGTCATCCTTGACCTCAACCTGCCCGGCGTCTCGGGCATGGACGTCTGCCGGCAGCTGCGGGCCGACGGCACCCAGGTCCCGGTGATCATGCTGACGGCAAAGAACGACACCATCGACGTCGTCGTCGGACTCGAGGTGGGGGCCGACGACTACCTGACCAAGCCGTTCGAGGTACGGGAACTCTTAGCCCGGGTTGGGGCACATCTGCGCCGCAGCGAGCAGGCGGTCGTGACGCAGCAACCCAAGACGCGCTTCGAGTTCCCAGGCCTCATCATCGACATGAACTCGCGCCAGGTCTGGCGCGAGGGCAAGGAAGTCTCATTGACCCTGACCGAGTTCAACCTGCTCTCCCTGCTCGCCTCCCAGGCAGGTCAGGTCGTCAGCCGCGGCGAGCTGCTGCGCAAGGTCTGGGGCTACGAGGTAGAGATCGAGACCCGCACCGTGGACGCCCACGTCTACCGTCTGCGCAAGAAGATCGAGCGCGACTCGGACAAGCCGCACTTCATCCACAGCGTGCCGGGAATCGGCTACCGGTTCGTCGCCGAGTAGTCCCGCCGCAGTCGCCCAAAGCGCAAACCCGATCGCGCGGCTCTAATCGACTCTAATCATTCCGGTACTTCTTAATAAGTACTTAACGCCAACGGCGTAGGGTGCCCAAAGGCCTTGGGGAGGCCAACTCTCGGGAGGGACCCTTTGGAATCACGGGCTCTGGCTGCGTCTGGGTCCAGGAATGGGACTTCAGCCGCCGACTCGCGGCCGCTCCCGGTGGAGATCGAGGCGTCGCCTGTCTACGAGCTGCTGATGAGCTTGCTGGTATTCAGCAGGCCGGAGGATGCGGAGACCTTCGATGTCGGGCCCCCCTGGTTCGAGGCGGCCCGTCGACGGGCCTCCCCGGGCCTGCTCGAGGGCCTCCGGGAGCTGGAGCCGCCGGCGTGGCTCTGGTTACACCTGCTCGGGGTCGCTTACAAGATGCCGGGTGCGCACCGGCCGGCGCGCTTTCTGGCCCATCTGGCCGAGTACGACCCGGAGCTGCTTTCCTTTCACCTGCTCGGCTCCTATGCCGGCAGCAGCCGGATACCGCCTGCGCTCTTGCGGCAGGCCCGTAGCGGCGATGCCTCTGCCAGGATCCGCCTGGCACGTCTGTTGTTTCCCCATCCTGGGACCGACCAGGCCGCGCTGAGCCGGCTGCTCGCCCTTTCCAGCGACCGGCTGAAGTCCCTCACGGTGGACCTGCTCGAGCGCTGGTACAGCGAAGTTTTCCGCCACGAGGAACGGGAGGTCGGGCCCGTTCTCGCCAGCGAGGCGCGGGCGAAGCGGGTGGTTGGCAAGACCTCACCCGAGCGGCTGGTTCGTTTCGTCACCCGGGGAATCGACTACCTGCCCGAGCCGGCCATCCAGCGGATCCTCTTGATCCCTTCCGTCGTCGTCCGCCCCTGGGTACTGATGACCAGGTTCAGCTCGACCCGCGTCTTCTGTTACCCGGTGGAGGACGATGCCGCCATCAACCCAGATGACCCGCCTGCCCGCCTCGTTCGGATTCATCGCGCCCTCGCCCATGAGGATCGTCTGCGGATCCTGCGTCATCTCTCGAGGGCCTCGATGAGCGCCGAAGACCTCAGCCGGGAGCTGGACCAACCCCTTGCCCGG
>DASWQQ010000075.1:0-7455 GCA_036403615.1 Candidatus Dormiibacterota bacterium
TCCGCTGTACGACCAGGTCCATCCGGGGTCTGACAGCGCGGCGATCCCACCAGCAGCATTCAGCAAATTGAGGTGAACCCTACCGGGGTGGATCGCTTCGAGCGCCAATTCCCCGAGGTCGGCGACGACTGCGTCGGCCCCGTTTCGGGCCAGCGCGGCGCCCTGGCCAACCCGGTCGACTCCCACCACCAGCGCGAACCCGCCGCGCTTGCCGGCCTCGACGCCGGAGAGGGCGTCTTCGACGATCGCCGTCTCTGCCGGAACGGTGCCAAGGCGGCGGGCGGCTTCCAGGAAGGTGGCGGGGTCTGGTTTCCCAGCCAGTGCGAGGCGCTCGGCATCGAAACCGTCAACGTGCGCCTGGAATAGGCTCTCCATGCCGGCCGCCCTGACCACGTCGGCGGCGTGACGGCTGCCGGAAACAAAGGCGGTCCGGACGCCCTTCTCAACCAGGGCACGCACCAGAGTCAGGGAGGAGGGGAAGGGTCCGGGACCGCGGAGCTGCAGCGCAGCCGCGTAGGCTTGGTCCTTTCGCCTGGCGATGCCCACGACGGTATCCTTCCCTGGGTCGTCGGACGGGTCACCGGACGGAATGGGAATGTGGCGTGAGCCGAGGAAGCTCGCCACACCGTCGGTACGCGGCCGGCCGTCGACGTAGCGCCGGTAATCGTCGCTGGTGAACAGCGAACCCTGGCTGCCGGTGAGCCCGCGACGCGCGAGGAACTCATCGAAGACCTGCTTCCAGGCCGCCTCGTGAAGTCCGGCGGTGTTGGTCAGCACTCCGTCGACATCGAAGATGACCGCAGCGATGACGGGGGAGCGCAGCGTCTGGAACATGTGTTCCAGCCTACGTTCCCCCACGCTGTTGCCGGACCCTACGCGGCCAAACCCACCTTGCTGGCGGGCGGTCCGTCGGCGATGACCTTACCGTCTCGCAGGTCCACGACGCGGTCGGTCCTCGAGGCCAGGTCCTTGTCGTGCGTCACGATTACAAAGGTCACGCCGCGCTCCTTGTTGAAGCGCCGCAGGACGGCAATCAGTCGGTTGCTGGTCCCGCTGTCGAGGTTGCCGGTCGGCTCGTCGCCGAGGACGATTGAGGGCTGGTTGATCAGGGAGCGGGCAATCGCCAGCCGCTGTTTCTCTCCGCCCGAAAGCTGGTTGGGTCGGTGCTCGGCACGGTCCGCGACTTCCAGTTCCTCGAGCAATTCCATTGCCCGTCCCCTGGCCGCCTTGCGGTCCAGACCGGCATACCGCACCGGCAGGAGGACGTTCTCCAGGGCGGTCAAGCTGTCCAGGAGGTTGAAGTCCTGGAAGACGAAGCCGAGCTTGCGGCTGCGAAAGATAGCGCGTCGACCATCGCTCATGGCGCCGGTGTCCTCGCCGTCGATCGTGAGGCGGCCGCTGGTCGGCCGCATCAGCAGGCCGATACAGTCCAGGAAGGTCGTTTTTCCGCTTCCCGACCTCCCAACTAACGACACGAATTCTCCTTTTGCGATAGCAAGCGTGACCCCGTCGACCGCATGTACGGTGTGGTCTCCCTGGCGGTAGTGCTTGGTCAGGTTTTCGCTCTCGATAACGTTCATCTCAGTTCTCCCATTTCCTTTTGTTTCGTTTTCTCGGACGGCTCGCTGATTAACCCCCCGCGTGCAGGGCGATGACGGGGTCCAGTCGCGCTGCTCGCCAGGCGGGCAGCAGGCCGGCCACGGCGCCGAGTAGGACGGCAAAGCCCAACGATAGAAGTGCGAGCCGTGGGGTCAGCTGAAACAGGGGACTCGCTCCCGCGCCGGCATTTGCCATTACAACCACGGCAGCGCCCGCTGCCAGGCCGAGCACGCCACCGATCGCCCCGATCAGGGTGGACTCGCTTACGAAATCGCGCAGAATCGCCCCGGTCCGTGCGCCGAGGGCCTTCTTGAGACCGATCTCCCGGACGCGCTCGGTAACGGCCATCAGCATCGTATTGATGACTGAGAGACCGCCGATCACCAGGGCAAGGAGGGCCGCGGCGGTCGTGATCAGGGTGAAAATGGCGCCGCCCGCCTTGAAGCTCGCGACGGTGACGCTGGGCTTGAGTGCCTTAACCCCCGGCACCTCGGCGTTGATTCGGGTGGCAAGCGTGTCGAGATTCGTCCCGGGCTGGCCGTAAACGACTAATCCGGTGGCCAGTTGATAGGGGTCGATGTTGCCGCGCAGCGTCGGCGGGAGCCCCTCGCCCATGAGCATCTGGGCGTCATGCAGGTTCACGTATGCGCCGGTGTCGGGCGCCGTGAGTGTGGGATTGAGAACACCTACGACCTTGAAACTATGGTTGGTGAAGTCGGCTGTAGCATCAGCCGGGCGTATGGGAAGGTCGATGCTGCTGCCGACCGCCTTTTTGAGCTCGGTCGCCAGCGTACTGCCGAGCACAACCCCACCGTTTGTGGTTTCGCTTACGTCCTGTCCGTGCGCGAAAGTTGTTTTGAGGGTGCCGTACCGCGCGTACGCCGCATCTGAGTTGCTGATGGATGCCGGCGGCCCAAAGGTGATCCCGCCATCACCGGGTTTGGCCAGCAGGAAGATGGTGGGCGTGACCGCGACAACACCTGCAACCTGGCGAACCGCATCGGCCTTTGCGAGGGGGATGACGCCACCGAGGGTCCCGCTGAAGCTTGAGCCCACCTGGACGTGGTCGCCGTAGTAGGCAGCACCTCCGCCGATGAGTGAATTGAAATGCTCGGCCATGGCCCCCATCGTTGTCAGGGCGACGATGCCCATGAATATCCCGCTGATGGTGAGTATGCTGCGGAGCTTCCGCCTGAACAAGTTTCTGATCATTTCCATTTCCATGTCTCCTCTTCGTCGGGTAAATCGTGGTTAGTTATCAGGCCGATCTCATGGTGCTCCCGATCTTGTCCCGGCTCTAGAACCGAAGGGCCTAACAGGGCGGGGACCAGCGGCCCCTCTGGGGGTCGAGGGCTACCTCGTCGCTGGCGTGCTGGCGCTGGCGTGCCGGGCTGCCGGGTCACCCTTGGCTTCGATCGACGATTGGCTGGCCAGACGCTCCGCGATTCGATCGACGAAATCCTTGATGGTGCCCTCGGCGATGCGCGACAGGAGCGTCCGGTCCGCTGTTCGACCCATCAGTCCGAGGGGCGGACGGTACTGTCCGCTGAAGGCAAGCTGGGTGCGGGTCGGACTCAGAGCCGCGACCTCGAGGTCACCGTCGAGAACCGGGAAGAAACCGGCCACTCCGGTCGCTCGCCACGCAATTGGCACGAAGGTTCGGTTCGAGGTGCTGACCGCGTTGCCGACCGTAACTACGACTTTCTTAACGATCCGCCGGCCCTCAAACCGGAAACCGACCTCGGCCAGGAGGCGCTCGCCGCGCTCATCCGCGGTCTCCGCTAGAGCGGGTAGCCATGAGGATGGAGCCTGGAGCAAGGCGCGCTCCAGCGCCGGCATCGAGTGCTCGAGTTCCACGTAGTAGCGGATGAAAATGCTGGTCACCGCCAGGCCCGTTCCCGAAAGTAGTGCGCGGGTGTGTCCATGCTGTTTGCCACGGTAGGCGTGGCCGAAGCAGCGCGACACCGGCGAAAGTCCCCCTTTGGGCAGGACCTCTGCCAGCTAGTCAGGTCGAATTCGCGCATGATGCTTGCGTGAGCACCGGCACCCCCGCGAGCCAGCCGCTAGGGTCAGCGGAAGTCGCGCTCCGGGACGGGTCGACCGTCCATATCAAAAGGGCACGGCCCGAGGACGAGGCCGCCATCCTCGCGTTCCTCCAACAGCTATCGACGGAATCGCGCTACACTCGCTTCTTTTCAGGAGCGCCGAACCTGGTCGAGGCGGCCCACCGGTCGAGTGGTGGCTCGTCCAGCGACCGCTGTAACCTTGTCGCCTGCACCGGGGCAGCTGGAACGATCGTCGCCCATGCAACCTATATCCGAACGGGTCCCGGGCGGGCCGAGGTCGCCTTCGCGGTCGCCGACGCCTTGCAGGGGCAGGGCATCGCAACCATTCTCCTGGGTCAGCTGGCAGAAACGGCTGAACGGGACGGTATCAGCCTCTTCGAAGCCTCGGTGCTGGCCCAGAACCACCCGATGATCGGGGTGTTCCGTCAGAGCGGCTTCACCGTCAGCGTGCAGGCCGAGCCGGGAACAATACACGTGGAGTTCCCCACCTCGCTGTCTCCGGCGGCGATCCAGCGCTACGAGCAACGAGAGCAAGTCGCGGCCGCCGCCGCCGTCCAAACCATGCTGGCCCCTCGCAGTATCGCCCTGATCGGTGCCTCGCGTACGCGCGGCACCATCGGCGGCGAGCTCTTCCACAACCTGCTTGCAAACGGCTTCGCCGGCGCGGTCTATCCCGTAAACCCCCGTGCAGGAGTCGTCCAGTCGGTCGTGGCCTTTCCATCTGTCCTGGAAATTCCCGGACCGGTTGATCTCGGGGTGATTGCCGTCCCCGCTCATGAGGTCGTCGCGGTCGCTCGCGAGTGCGCCCGCAAGGGCGTGAAAAGCCTGGTCGTGATCTCAGCGGGTTTTGCGGAAGCAGGCGAGGCGGGCGTGGAGCGCCAGAGCACCTTACTCGGCGTCTGCCGCGAGAGCGGAATGCGTTTATGCGGACCGAATTGCATGGGGATCATCAATACGGATGCCATCGTCTCGATGAACGCGACCTTTGGGCCCGTCGCTCCGCCCACGGGCCAGGTTGGCTTCCTGTCGCAGAGCGGTGCCCTCGGCCTGGCGGTCATCGACTACGCCAGCTCGCTTAACCTCGGGCTTTCCTGGTTTCTTTCCGTCGGCAACAAGGCCGACCTGTCGGGCAACGACATCCTCCAGTTCGCGGAGACCGACCCGCGGACCAATCTTGTCTTGCTCTACCTGGAGTCGTTCGGCAACCCACGAAAGTTCGCCCGGATTGCCCGCCGGGTGGGTAAGAGCAAGCCGATCATCGCGGTGAAGAGCGGCCGCTCGGCTGCGGGTGCCCGAGCCACGTCGTCTCACACCGGTGCGCTGCTGGCGGCCTCGGACGTGACAGTGGACGCGCTCTTCCGCCAGGCTGGGGTGATTCGAACTGACACCCTTGGCGAGCTCTTCGATGTCGCCACGTTGCTTGCCAACCAGCCAGCGCCGGCGGGTAGGCGTGTTGGCATCATTACGAACGGCGGTGGCCCCGGCATCCTTTGCGCCGATGCCTGCGAAGCCGAGGGGTTGACCGTCCCATTCCTCCCCGAGCCTGTCATGGCGGAGCTCCGGGCGTTCCTGCCCGCGCAGGCCTCCGTGCGCAATCCCATCGACATGATCGCTTCCGCTGGCCCAGACGACTACAACCATGCCATCCGCGTGCTGGCGGAATCGAACGAGGTCGATGCCATCGTCGTCATCTTCATCCCGCCACTTGTAACGCGCCCGGAAGAGGTGGCGCTGGCCATCAAGGCCGCCGTCTCTTCGCTGCCGCAGCCCATCCCACTTGTGACCGTCTTCATGTCGGCCCGGGGGGTCCCCGATCAACTCAGCGGGGGAGGGACCCGTATCCCGTCCTACGAATTTCCGGAGGATGCCGCGATCGCACTCGCCCGGGCCGCCACCTACGGGGAGTGGCGCCTCCGCCCGGAAAGCCAGTCTCCCACCTTCCCCGATCTGCGGACTGACGAAGCCGCCAGCCTGATTTCCTCTGGCCTGTCGAGTGGTGCCCGCTGGCTGGAACCGGCGCAGACGCAGGCTCTGCTTGGTTGCTATGGCCTCCCGCTTGCGGAGTCGCGTTTTGCTGCGACACCCGCCCAGGCAGCGCAACTTGCCGCCGAGCTCGCCGGACCACTGGTCCTCAAGGCCATCTCCCCAACACTCCTGCATAAGTCGGATGCCGGCGGGGTTCGCCTCGGCCTCACGGCGGAGCAAGTGTCGGGTGCGGCTGAGGCGATGGCCGCGGAGGTCGCCGCGCACGGGCATCGCTTGACCGGCTTGCAGGTACAGTCGATGCTCCACGGCGGTGTCGAGATGCTGGTCGGCGTGGTCCATGATCGGCTCTTTGGGGCGGTCCTCGCGTGTGGCGCGGGCGGGACGGCGGTGGAACTGCTCAAGGACGTTGCCGTCCGGATCGCGCCGCTCACGACAGCCGATGCGGAAGAGATGGTGAGCTCACTGCGGACCTACCCGCTGTTGAGGGGCTACCGCGGGGCTGCCCCGGCCGACATCCAGGCGCTCGAGGATGTCATTCTCCGCGTCAGCGCGATGGTCGAAGCGCACCCGGAGATTGCCGAGCTCGACTGCAATCCGGTCTTGGTCTTTCCGCAGGGCGCCGTCATAGTGGATGCGCGCATCCGGCTGGAGGCCGGAGAGCCGCGGCGGCCGTTGGGGGCCCGTACCTGAGCTTGCCGGAATCCCGAAGTCGGGGGGCCATTCGGCCCTACTTGTCTCCGGCGCCAGGGCTAGGCTGAAACTTGACTCCGGAAACTTCTGCGAAAGAGTCAACCGGCAGGAAAAGAACCCGAGAAGACCGCCAACGCGGTCGTGGGGAAACGTCTCCTGAAGGGCGAAAGACCCCTAAACACTGGTTCCCGGAGTCATTAACTCACTCAAAGCAGTACGCCCCACTGGTCTCTGCGCCGCGAAAGGAGCCCAGCCCACCAGGAGGAACGCAGATGGAACGCAACCAGCGCGCACCGCGGATCGTAATTGGACTCGACGGATCGATCGGGTCAGCGCACGCGCTGGAGTGGGCCATTGACATGGCAAAGCGGCTCGACGCCGAGATCGTGGCGGTCCACATCGAGAGCGGTCCTTCTTACCTCCCGGCCCCAATGGGGGTCATGCCTCCGACGGAGACCCAGGAGGAGCGGGCGCAACTGCGGGAGACTTTCGCGACTGAGTGGTGCGCCCCGTTGCGCAGCTCTGGCGTTCGTTTCCGTGGCATCGTGGAGGAAGGCGCGCCGGCCGGGACGGCGCTGATCGGGGTCGGCGTTCGCGAAGGTGCCGACATGATCGTCGTCGGCTCGCGTGGGTTAAACGCTGTTACCGAGTTCTTGCTTGGAAGCGTCAGCCATCAGGTCGTCCATCACAGCGCGATCCCGGTGATGGTCGTTCCACACCCGGTCAGGGCCAGGTTGGAGGCGAAGCCCCAGTTCGGCGACGTTCGGCAACAGGCGTTGCTTCCCGTGTTCTAGTTCGTGGGAACGCGAAGGCGTTTTCCTCGGCGCCGGGCAAGGCGAGTTCGCAGACATCCAGTTGTTGGCTGTGGATGGCGGTGATCATGCTCGTCGTTTGCACCGGGACCGTTGCTGCGGTCGTGTGGGCGATCCGAGCCTGGCTCGGGTCAGGCGCAGCGTGGCTCGCCGGCGCCAACCACTTTCTCTTACGCCTCAGGCCGGAACCGGCGGCGTGTGCTCCACGCGTACTTCGGCCTTCTGTCCATTCTCTGATAGCGCGAACGTGACGTAGACGTGTAGCACTTTGTTTTTGCCTGTCTTCAGGCCGTGGTCGAAAA
>DASWQQ010000076.1:0-2380 GCA_036403615.1 Candidatus Dormiibacterota bacterium
CGTGGGCCTGGGAGAGCAGCATGACCTGATCGGAGAAGCGGGCGCCCGAGGCCAGCAAGGCCTCCAGGCGGCCGGATCGTGCCAGGTCGTCCATACGGCCGAGCGTGGCGATCACATGCTGACGGACTTGTCCGCCCTCGCGCACGTTCTCGACGATCTGGAGATAGGTGCGGCTGCCCGAGCGTTTCTGGCGGAAGAACATGGCGCCTCCATCAAGGCACCACGCTAGCACGAGATTACGTACCCGCCAAGCGGCTATCAAGCATAGCCGTGGCACTACATTTTCAGCTGCTTGGCTCCAACGGTCACGAAAAGCCAAGTAAAATCAATGCTCCGTCAATGCCGAGCCGTCAGCAACTGTCGAAGTCGGGTGTGCGGCATGAAAGGTTCAACAACCCCGTGGAGGAAGAAACCACCTGAACAATTGTCGATTGGGTTCAGAAGCTGACGAGCGGCTCGGCGGAGCAATCCGCCGGGTCGAAGCCTCGTGACAAAGGCCGCCTTGGGCGGTCGAGCGACTCGGCAGGCCGTAACGTGAGTGAACTCCGAGCAAGCCTCGAAAGGACAGATGTGGACGCCGACCCACCGCCCGACTGGGGAAGGCTCGTATGGACGGGGAAGCAATCGACAAGGGCACCCGTCCGGTCCACCGGGGCAGGGGAGACGGCATGTCGGGAAGGGGGTGTTGAGCAACATGCGAGATCCAGGGCGCCGGGATCGCGACCCGAACGCCATCGCGGATGGCGGGCGCCCTGGAAGTCGGAGGGGGAAATATTACCGCTGAAGCCGGGTAATGCCGGCCGAGGGAAGGTCCCCTGCTTCTGGTACGCTTTCAACGGAACAGAGGACAGCGATTGGCCATGAGCCTGCAAACGCCAGAAAAGATCCGGACGCTCCAGAGGAAGCTCTATGCGAAGGCCAAGGCGGAGCCGGACTTCCGCTTCTACCTGCTCTATGACAAGATCTACCGGGAGGACATCCTGCGCCATGCCTACGCCCTGGTGAAAGCCAACAAAGGCGCGCCCGGCGTGGATGGCCAGACCTTTACGGAGATCGAGGCGGCCGGGCTGGAGGAGTGGCTGACCGGCATCAGGAACGACCTCAAGGCCAGAACCTATCGCCCGCAGCCGGTACGACGGGTCATGATCCCGAAGCCCGGGGGCGGCGAGCGGCCGCTCGGCATCCCGACCCTGCGCGATCGGTGCGTCGGGGCGGCGGCCAAGCTGGTTCTGGAGCCGATCTTCGAGGCGGATCTGGATCCCAGTGCCTACGGGTATCGCCCGAAGCGCAGCGCCGCCGATGCGATCCAGCGGGTCCATCGGCTGCTGTGCACGGGCTATACCAAGGTGGTGGACACCGATCTCTCCAAGTATTTCGACACGATCCCTCATGCAGAACTCATGAAAAGCATTGCGCGTCGCATCGTGGACCGCGATGTGCTGCACCTCATCAAGATGTGGCTCAAGACGCCTGTCGAGGTTCGTGATCAAAATGGGAAGCGGAGAGTGGAAGGTGGTAAGGGAAGTCGGTGCGGCGTTCCGCAAGGCGGAATCGTATCACCGATGCTTGCCAATCTATACATGAACCGCTTCCTGAAGTACTGGAGGGTCAGCGGCCAAGGCGAGCGCCTGCAAGCCCATGTCGTGGCCTACGCCGACGATCTGGTCATCCTCTGCCGCCACCAGGCGGACGAGGCGATGAGCTGGATGCGCTCGGCCATGACCCGACTGGGGTTGAGCGTCAACGAGGCCAAGACCACGCTGAAGGATGCCGCCCAGGAGCGGTTCGAGTTCCTGGGATACAGCTTCGGCTTGCATCATCAGCCGCGGAACGGCAACCGCTATCTGGGCGCCAGCCCCTCGAAGAAAAGCCTGCAACGGGTCAAGGACAAAGTGGGCGACCTGCTCGACCCTGCCAACACGGGGCCGTGGCCCGAAGTCCGCGACCAGCTCAACAGCCTGCTGCGCGGCTGGTCCGGCTACTTCAACTACGGGTCGCTCACCTTGGCTTACCGGGCGCTCAATCAGCATGTTGAGGAAAGCGTCCGGCGCTTCCTGGTTCGACGGCACAAGGTTCCGTCGCGCGGAACCCGGCGGTTCTCGCAACAGGCGGTCTTCGGACCTCTCGGGGTCCGGCCCCTGACACCGCCGCGACGTGCGCGCCCGCCGCATGCCCGCGTGTGAAGCCAGTCGGAGAGCCGGGTGCCGGAAACCGGCACGCCCGGTTCGATGAGCGGCGACTGGAAACGGAGCCAGGGTTCGGAATGAGGCACCGGCACAAGGCGAAAGCCGTCGGCCAACAGCAACTCCCCAGAACCTACCGCCACCGCGCCAGTCGTCGACTCTACTACAATAATACCATCACAGGGATTGACACTGAT
>DASWQQ010000077.1:0-3120 GCA_036403615.1 Candidatus Dormiibacterota bacterium
GTTCGACATGGTCGCCATCTTCGTCGCCATCGTCCTGTTCGCCAACCAGGGATCGGTTATCCAGGCCGCCGGGGCGGCAGGCTTCATCTACTGGATCCTTGGATTCATCACCTTCCTTATCCCGGGCGCGATCGTCACCGGACAGCTCGGCCTCATGTTTCCGGGAGAAGGCTCAATTTATGTCTGGACCCACAAGGCGCTGGGCAGCTTCTGGGGCTTCTTTGCCGGCTTCTGCGCCTGGTGGCCCGGCATCCTGGTGATGGTCGCCACCGCCGACCTGATCGTGACCATGATCCAGTTCCTGAACTCGGATCTGCTGCAGCAGCCCTGGCAGCAGGGACTCGTCATCCTGGCAGTCATCTGGATCTCCAGCGCGCTGGCCATCCTGCGCTTCCGCGTCACCCAGAACATGGTCAACACCGTCTTCGTCATCTATGGCGCCGCCATCGGAGCTATCGCACTCGCCGGGTTTGCCTGGCTGCTGGGCGGGCACCCGGCCGCAAACAGCTTCGCGCCTTCTGCCTTTGGCCTGAACAGCGGTAACTTCACCTTCTACGGGCTGGTGATCCTGGCGCTTCTCGGGATCGAGGTTCCCCTGAACATGGGGGTTGAGATCCGAGACCGGAAGGCGATTACCAAGTACCTGTTCTGGGGCTCGATCGTCGTCATGGCCGCCTACCTCCTGCTCACCTTCGCTGCCATGGTGGTGGTTCCGCAGGCCAAGGCCAACTCGACTACGGCCATTCTTCAGGCGGTGCAGACCGTGTTCGGTTCGTGGGCCAGCACCCTGATCACACTGGTCCTGATCGCCTTCTTCCTCTTCAACACCACGGTCTACAACTACTCCTTCGCCAGGCTGCTCTTCGTGTCCGGTCTCGATCGCCGGTTGCCCGCCGCCATGGGCCGGGTGAACCGCAACAAGGTTCCCCATATCGCGGTTCTCACCCAGGCCGTCATCACCTCGATCATCACGGCAATCACGTTTCTCGTGTTCGGCGGCAACGCCAACCTGTCTACGTCCGTCTACATCGTTCTTCAGGCGGCCGTGACCGTGATCTGGTGTGTATCGATGATCATCCTGTTCGTCGATGTGCTGATCATTCGCTCCAAGTACCCGGAGGAGTTCCGGCGTGAGCAGTTGGTCCCGGTTGGCGTGTTCGTAACGGCTTCCGTGGCCGGGGCGATCGCGAGCTTCGTCGGCATCTGGGTGACGCTCACCGGCTCCTGGAACGCCCAGTTGATCGCCAACGGACCATGGCTCTTGATCGTGGGCGGCGTTGCCATCGCCTCCCTCGTGGTGGCGGTTGTCGTCTACGGGATGGGCCTGAGCCAGGCGCGACGAGCGGCCGCAACGACCTGATGGCGACGACCATGCGGGAGCCCACTCGCACGGCCGACCCTGAAGTCCGTCGCGCGGAGATCCTGACACGCGCTGAGACGTCCGGCTTGCGCCTGGTCCGCTTCCTCTACTGCGACAACGACGGGATCATCCGCGGCAAGAGCAGCAGCGTTACCACGCTCAAGGATCGGCTGGAGACGGGCATCGGCCTGACCCTGGCGATGCAGGCGTTCACCATGCTCGACCACCTGGCAACGGTGGAAGGCATGGGGCCGGTAGGTGAGATCCGCCTGGTGCCCGATCCGGAGACATTCGTCATTGCGCCTTACGCGCCCAACACGGGCGTGGTGCTGGTCGACATGCTGACCCTCGAGGGCAAACCCTACGGGGCCGACGGCCGCAACTTCCTCAAGCGGATGGTGACCCGTGCGGCCGAGCGCGACCTCTCCATCGTCGCCGCCTTCGAGCCCGAGTGGTCGCTTGCCAGGCGCGAGGGCGAAACCTTTGTTCCGCTCGACGACAGTGGCTGTTTCACCACTTACGGCATGAATACGTCGGCCGATGTCATCGACGAGATCGTCGCGGCTTTGGAGGCGCAGGGCCTTACCGTCGAGCAGTACTACGCCGAGCTGGGCTGGGGGCAGCAGGAGCTTTCGATCCAGCACGCGCCGGCGCTGCGCGCCGCTGATAACCAGCTCATCTACCGGGAGACGGTACGCGCGGTTGCACTCAGGCACGGGCTTTACGCCTCCTTCGCGCCGAAGCCCTGGGGCGATCAGGCCGGTAACGGTTGTCACCTGCATTTCTCAGGCTGGGACCTCGAAAACACCGTCAACCGTTTCTACGAGGCCGGAAAGCCGTACGGTTTATCCGACCTTGGACGGCAGTTCATGGCCGGCATCCTGGACCACCTGCCGGCGCTGGTCGCACTGACCTGCGCCTCGGTCAACTCGTACCGGCGGTTGCAGCCCCAGATGTGGGCATCCGCATATCGAGTCTGGGGGCCGGATAACCGCGAAGGAGCATTGCGGCTCGCCTCAACCTTCAAGGGACACGAGGCCGCCTCGACGAACGTCGAACTCAAGTCGTCGGACGCGAGCGCCAACCCCTACATCGCGCTCGGGGGAGTGATCGCAGCCGGCCTGGATGGCCTCGCGCGGGGACTCCAGCTCGCAGAGCCCGTGACCGTCGATCCGCACACGCTCGACGAAAAGCAGCGGAAGGCGATCGGCGCCGACAGGCTGCCGCAGAGCTTGAAAGAGGCGATCGGCAACCTGAAGCGCGACCGGGTGCTGATGGAGGCCCTGGGTGAGCGGCTCTCGACCTCTTATATCGCGGTGAAGGAGCTCGACATCGAGGCCTTCGCGGGCCAGGACGAGGCCTTCGAGTTCCGGCAGCACATCTATAAGTACTGAGAGCGACAGGCTACTCGCCGGCTGGCAGGGTGTCCTGGCCGTGGATCATCACTGCCATCCACTGCGGCGCTGGCCCTTCGAACTGGGGGCCGTCGATCTGCGCGCCGTGTTCAGCGAGGCGATTGATCCCCAGATCGCCCGAGACCACATGCCGCAAACCGTCGCCTACCGAATCGCACTTCGGTACATCGCTGATGAGCTCGGTTGTGAGCCCGAGGAGCATGCAATTCTTGCCGCGCGCAAGGCGGCGGAACCGGTCGCGTACGCCCGGCGCCTGCTGGAACGTAGCCGCACCGGTATGTTGTTGCTCGACAGCGGCTTTACCGGCGGGGATGGCTTCTCGTTAGATCAGCACGCCACCGCCAC
>DASWQQ010000078.1:0-2145 GCA_036403615.1 Candidatus Dormiibacterota bacterium
TGCGCCAATACCAACGGACGGAACGTTTCGGTGGCGATTACCACGCCAGTCAGGCCGCGTTTCCGGAATTCGATTGAGTCATGGAAACTCCACGACGAGCAGGAGCCTCAGTCGCCCAGGGCAAACAACCCGATCCGATACTTACGGGTTATTTCGTTGATCATCTCGGGCGGTGCTGGCTGGCTGGCGCTGCTCTTGGCGATATAGTCCACGTTGTCCACACGCCGCAGAGCGGACAAGCGGCCGCGCAGTCCTTCCAGCAGTTCCTTGGCGTTGGGCTTGTTGTTCGAGAACAGGATAATAGGGTCGCGAGCCCAGTCAACGGGTCCGGCGATAGCTAGTACCTCTGCACCGTGATTTTGACCGATCAGGTGGTGTCGGGATAGGCGCGAGCAAGCTTGTCGCGGGCCTTCTGTGTCGTGAACTTCCATTGGATGCATGCGCCTGACGCGTTGCGCTGGCGCTGCCAAGCGTCGATTTCGGCTTCGAGCACGTCGTGCTTACCGATGCGGCGGTCGAGGCACTGGCCGCGCAGCACGCCGATCTCAATTTCCACCATGTTCAGCCAACTGGCATGTTTGGGTGTATAATGAAACTCCAGGCGCCGGAGGATGCGGTGCGCCTCGGCGGCCGGGAAGGTTTCATACAGGGCCCCGGCTGTGTGGGTCGAAAGATTGTCCTGCACCACCCGGATCAGCTCCGCATCCGGATAATGGGTATCGGTCAGATCGCGCATGCAAGCGGCATAATCCTGCGCCGTCCGTTTATCCGTCACCTTCACATGGCGCCAGGGTCTGTGCGCATCGAGCAACACGAATAAATTGGCGGTGCCGTTACGGCGGTATTCACAGTCATAGCGCTCCGGCTGACCTGGTTTGGCCGCGATCGGCTCGCGCACCTCGCCGATCAACTGCGTCGGACTTTCGTCAAAGCAAACCACCGGGCGCTTCGGGTCGACATCTTCGGCATAGAGATCGAGCACGTCCTCCATCCGCGCGACGTAAGTGCCGTCCACCTGCGGAATGCACCACATCTTGCGGTGCCACGGCTTCAGATCGTCTTCGGCCAGACGCCGGCGCACCGTCTCGCGCGAAACCTCGTCATGCTCGGTCAGCTTCACCATCTCGCCGGCCAGCAGATCGAGCGTCCAGCGCTTGCGCCCCACGGGTGGGCTTGAGCAAGCGGTGGCGACCAGCAATGCCGTCTCCTTGCCGGACAGCTTGCGACAGGCCCCCGGACGAGCCTGCTCGCTCAGAGCCAGATCCAGGTTACCTTCGACGAAGCGGCGTTTGGTGCGATAAACGGTCGAGCAACCAACCGAGACGCTGGTGGCGATCACCTCGTCGCTAACGCCGGCGTCAGCGGCCAGCAGGATCTGAGCCCGTTTGATCTTGCGGGCCGCGTGTTTACCACCGTTCAGCAATGCTGCGAGTTGCGCGTGCTCCGCCTCGCTCAGGTCTACCCGATACCGTATGTTCATCACCGTTCCTTTGCTTTCGAGGACAACGATGAATCGACCCGCCGACGCTGCGCGACCGGCTTTCACGGCTAGGCAAGGCCAGTTTCTGGCGTTTATTCACGCCTACACGCTGGTGAACGGGCGGCCTCCGGCGGAAGCGGACATGATGCGGTTCTTCCGTCTGACGCCGCCGAGCGTCCATCAAATGGTGCTGACCCTTGAGAAGGTCGGACTGATCTCTCGCCAGCCCGGGGCCGCGCGGAGCATCGCCGTTCTACTCGACCGATCCGCCTTGCCCGAGCTAAATCCGGGACACGCTCAACCGGTCAAAATCACGGTGCAGCGGTACTAGTTCGCACACCCGCTGGAAGCGCCGAAGAGAGATTCAGCCTCTTGCTCCTGTGCCGACACGCTCCCGATGCGGGGCTGGGCGACTATCCATAGGGTCGTTGGTCGGCTGCTGGATAGAGCCGGCACACGGCGGTCCCGCGACCGAGTGGCAAGATGGGTTGTTCATGCCTCAAATACGCCGGCATCCGGTCATGCCTTATTCTGACATCGAGGGCTGAGATTTCTGGGAGCCGTAGAACAGCACCCACACAGAAAAGTCCGCCGAGATATCTTCGAACCCGTGTGCGACATGGGCAGCGCAAAACAGCACGTCGCCGCGGCTAACCTCCGTTACC
>DASWQQ010000079.1:2500-7300 GCA_036403615.1 Candidatus Dormiibacterota bacterium
GGCCGTGTCTCAGTCCCAGTGTGGCTGTCCGTCCTCTCAGACCAGCTACCCATCAAAGCCTTGGTGGGCCGTTACCTCACCAACTAGCTAATAGGCCGCGGGCCCATCTGAGAGCGTCTTGCGACTTTAGTTGTTAGAAGATGCCAACCAACAACCACATGCGGTATTAGCTCTGCTTTCGCAGGGTTATTCCGCGCTCTCAGGCAGGTTGCCCACGTGTTACTCACCCGTCCGCCACTAGCGCTAGCCACCCTTGCGGGCAACTAGAACTCGTTCGACTTGCATGTGTCAGGCACGCCGCCAGCGTTAATCCTGAGCCAGGATCAAACTCTCCGTAAAAAACCTCACCCATCAGGGTGAGATCAAAAAATCGATCAGGGTCCTCACGACATTTCGAAGGGCCTTCTCGGAGAAGTCCGTTCCACTCTTCAATTTTTAAGGTGCTCACCGCTCGAGAAGCGCGCAGGACTTCCTCCCGGCTTTCGGGCGGCCTGTGAATGATACCGTATCGCACCGCTGAATTGTCAAGGCGTTTCGAGCAGCTCGAAGAATTTACCACGGCCGCGCCTAGCTCAAACCTTCGGCTGCTCGAACCCTATCCCTTGAACTCTGGCATCTGCTCGAGCTCATCTACCCCGAGGTCGGTGTAGACCCGCCTGGTCGTGATCTTCGGTATACGGTCGGCCGCCACCTCAACCTTTCGGCCTCGCGTCAGCTTGACCACGATCCCATGGAAGATGTCGTCCCCCTCGTCGCCCAGCAATCCCGCCGCCCGGCCGATTTCTTCACCGTCGCGGCCGACCACGGGCGCCTTCTCCGGCATCGCCAACCAGGCGATCTCGCGCTCCTCCTCGTGCCCGGCGCTGGGCTCGCCCGAGCTCAAAATGCCCGCCTTCCGGAGAACGCCCGCGCCAGCGTCAGCTCGTCGGCGTATTCGAGCTCACCACCCACCGGCAGCCCGTGTGCAAGCCGCGAGGTCCGCACCCCCAGCGGCGCCAGCTGGGCGCCTAAGTACGCCGCTGTCGCTTCGCCTTCCATGTCAGGGTCCGTCGCCAGGATCACCTCGCTCACCGGCTCCCGCCGCAGCCGCACCAACAACTCATTGATCTTCAGTTCACCAGGGCCTACGCCATCAATCGGAGATAACGCACCGTGCAAGACATGGTACAAACCGTGATATTCCCCGGTGCGCTCGATTGCCAGCACATCCAGGGGCTCCTCGACCACGCAGACAACGGTGCGATCTCTTCGACCCGAGAGGCAGATCGAGCAGCGCGCCGTCTCGGAGATGAAGAAGCACTCGTCACAGAACCGGATGCGAGCTTTGACGTCAACCAGGGCGGCCGCCAGCCGGTCGATCGAGTCCCTGGGGGCGCGCAGGATATAGAAGGATAGGCGCTGGGCCGTCTTCGGCCCGATCCCCGGCAGGCGGCCTAACTCGTCCATCATCCGGGTCAGCGCCGGCGGGATCTCGGCCAAACCCGTCCCTTAAAGCAACCCGGGCGGCAGGCCCAGCCCGGCCGTCAACGAACCCATTTCCTTGGAGGCCAGCTCGCGGGCCTTGTCCATGGCATCGTTCACGGCTGCCAGCACTAGGTCCTGCAGCATCTCGAGATCAGAGGGATCGACAACCTCCGGCTTGATCGCCACCGAGAGCACCTTCTGATGGCCGTTTACGACCACTTCAACCATGCCACCGCCGGCGGTCCCTGTAACCGTCATCGAGCCAAGGTCTTCCTGGACCTTCGCCATCTTCGCCTGCATCTGCTGCAGCTGCTTCATCATCTTGAACTGCTGTCCCAACCGTTACCTCCCTCGCGGCGTGACCCGCACGTTGGTGGCGTCAAATCGATTCATGGCGTCTTTAACCAGCGGGTCATCGGCGATCGAGGTCGCCGGCCGGGCCATCGCAGCCACAGTGGGCGCTGCCGCCTTCTCCCCCGCCGCCAGGTCGACCCTGACATCCGGCCCGAAGACCTCCCGCACGGCGCCCAGCAAGGTCTCGCGGTTGGACGCCTTCTGCATCAGCTCGGCGTGAGCGGGATAGCGGAACTCTATCCTGACCAGCCCATCGCTCACGGCGGCCAGCCGTGCGTCCATGAGCAAACTGGCAACCGGCTTTGGCAGCCTCTGCTTCAACGCATCCCATCGAGCGTCCGGCCCCAGGTCAGCCGGCTGGGGCGCCAGCGCGGCTTCGATCACCTTCTCTCCGCCTACGGCCTCGGCGCTGGCAACCGCCGGCGTCACGGCAACACCAACCGGCTGGCTCATGTTGGAGAGCAGCGTCACCTCCAGCAGCAAGCGCGCATCGGCCCCCTTGCGCAGCTCCGGCTCCATCTCCATCAAGCCTTTCCACAAGCCGAGCAACGCATTTCGACCTGCAGCGCGCCCTATCTTTTCCAACCCGGCCGAAGCCGCCCCGCCAAGGCCTTCCGAGTCCTGGTATCCAACCGACAGCAATGCAGCTTCTCGAATCGCTCCCAGCAGGCCGCGTACCAACTGGCGGACGTCCCCGCCCGCGTCGTAGAACTTCTGCAACTCACCCAGCGTTCGCGCCGCATCGCCGGTCGTCGCGTAGGCGAGCAATTGCACCAGTGTGTCGGGGTCGGCCAGGCCGAGCAGCTCCCGCGTCCTGGCGACGGTGAGCTCCTCGCCGCCCTGCGAGATCAACTGGTCGAGCAGCGTGATCCCGTCTCGCATGCTGCCGCGCGCCAGCCGGGCCAGCAGTGCCAGGCTCTGTGGATCGACTTTCACGCCCTCGGCGGAAACGATCGATGCCAGATGACCCGCGACTGCCCCGGTCTCGATCCGGCGGAAGTCGAAGCGCTGGCAGCGCGAGGCTACCGTTAGAGGGATCTTGTGCGGCTCGGTCGTCGCCAGCACGAACGTTACGTGCGGCGGCGGCTCCTCGAGCGTCTTCAGCAGCGCATTGAAGGCCTCGGTTGTCAGCATGTGCGCCTCATCGATGATGTAGACCTTTACCTTGAGGCTGGCAGGCAGGTACTTAACCCGCTCGCGCAGGTCGCGGATCTCGTCGATACCACGATTCGACGCGGCGTCGATCTCCACCAGGTCGACGGCTGCGCCGGTGGCGATCTCAACGCAGTTGGCGCACACGCCGCAGGGCTCCGCCGCTTTACGGTCCAAACAGTTGATCGCCTTGGCCAGGATCCGCGCCGTGGAGGTCTTCCCGGTACCGCGCACGCCTGAAAACAGGTAGGCGTGTGCCACCCGGCCCTGCTCCACCGCGTTCTTCAGGGTCTGGGCAATGGCATCCTGTCCCACCAGCTCGCCAAAGTGCTGGGACCGGTACTTGAGGTACAGCGTCTGATAAGCCATCGGGGGTGTCCTGCCATTCTAGTTTCCGTGGCCCGCCCCGGCCCACTGACTTTGGCCCTCCACAGTTCTCGTCACGCCCAGCGTTCGGCGCCAGGCCCACCAGGCATTTGCTGCGAGCAGGCCGGCAAGCAGATACCAGAGTCCGGACGCGGCCAGCAAGGAGACCACGCTGCCCACCGCGGCGATGCCGGCGAACCAGATCTGGTCCCGTAGGCGCCCCGGCGAGGTCCCCGGATCGGTCAGCATGAACCCGCTGGCGAAGATGGCGGCATTGAGAAACGGAATCCTGAAGATCTCCGCTACTCGTGGCAGGGCGCCGGCCAGCGCCAACGCGATCACCAGGAGCAGGGCAAAATACATACCGAGAAAGGCGAGCAACGTGGGCAGACGGTGGACGCGGTTTGCAACCATGACGGCGCAGCCGATCAGCAGGAGGACTGCGGGCCAGGGCAGGTCGGCCTGGGCCCCCCACCAGCTCTGGCCGGCTGGAAACAGGGCGACACACAGCAGCAGCCCCACCGCAGCCGGGTTGAAGAGGTGGACCTCGCCGGTTCGTAACAGATGCTTGGAGCCGACCCCGATTCCTGCCGCGGCAACCGTGGCCGATGGCGGCGCGTTCCCGATCAGGACCATGGCGACGATCAGCCCTGTGATCAGCGCGCCGTCCGGAATCCCCTGTGGCACACCGCGCAAGCGGCCAAGCACGAGATCGACCGCCACCGCTGCACCGGCCGCAAACACCAGCTGTAAGCCGACTCGATCAACGCCTTCCGATGACGCCGCGGATGCCGCAAGCACGCTCAGGGTCACGATCGCGAGCGCCTTCGGCGTCCGCAACCAGCGGACGACCCGCCGAACCCGTGGCCTCACTCCGCCTCCCGGAGGAGCGACTGCATGCCCGGAGTCGCTATCTTTTCGAGCCTCGGCGTAAGTACCAGGCCCTCGGCTCCGGACTCCGCCACGAGCGCCAGCCCCTTTTCCGGTCCGAGCACGTAGGCCGCGGTCGATAGCCCATCGGCGAGCATCGCGCTCGGTGCGACAACCGTCACGCTCGCCGCCTCGCTCGGCGACTTGCCTGTCCTGGGATCGACCAGGTGCTGCTCGTCAGCCCCGGCGCCCCGACGCAGGTAATCGCCGGAGGTGCACACGGCGAGGTCGGTGAGCTCGAGCACCCCAGCCAGCGCGCCTGGCCAGCCTGGATGCTGGATTCCCACTCGCCATCCGAGATCCGGCCCCTGCCCGGCCAGATACAGGTCCCCGCCGGCGTCTATGGAGTAATTAACTAAGGGTGCCAGTTCGCGGGCCGCGAGGTCGATCGCGAGGCCCTTGGCTACTGCTCCGAGGTCGATCAGTAGCTGACGCCGCAGCGTTATTGTGCGCAAGCGCTCATCGAGCACGATGTCGCCGTCCATGGCCGGCTCCACTCCGTCGGCAAAACGCCGGTGCGCTCCGGATCGATAG